>DASWID010000073.1 GCA_036397855.1 Thermodesulfobacteriota bacterium
TTATCTTGTCTCGAACAGCCTGCTTTGCGTACGCGGCGAAGTAACCTAATTTTGGAACCCGATCGATAACATCGTCTACGAGGTGAAAGCGATCGAGGTCGTTTCGTACAACCATGTCGAAGGGCGTAGTAGTAGTACCCTCTTCTTTATATCCCCGTACATGTAGATTCTTATGGTTTGTTCTTCTATAGGTAAGGCGGTGGATAAGCCAGGGGTAGCCGTGATAGGCAAAGATAATGGGCTTGTCTGTGGTGAAAAGGGTATCAAAGTCCCAATTGGAAAGGCCGTGTGGGTGTTCCTCCCTGGGCTGGAGTTTCATCAGGTCAACAACGTTAATCACCCTTATCTTTAAATCTGGAGCATGTTTGCGAAGTATTTGAACGGCAGCGAGTGTTTCAATAGTTGGAACATCACCGCAACATGCCATAACAACATCTGGCTCGGTACCTTTATCATTGCTTGCCCATTCCCAGATACCGATTCCCGAGGTGCAATGTTTTATGGCAGCATCCATGTCTAGCCATTGAGGTTGAGGTTGCTTTCCAGCCACTATTACATTGACATAACTTCGGCTTTGTAGACAGTGGTCTGTGACGGAAAGCAAAGTGTTTGCGTCGGGTGGGAAATATACGCGGACTACCTCGGCCTTTTTGTTCACAACATGGTCGATAAATCCAGGATCCTGATGGCTGAAGCCATTGTGGTCCTGCCTCCATACATGTGAAGTGAGAAGATAATTGAGAGACGCTATCGGGCGTCGCCAGGGGATTTCGCTCCGAGTGACCTTGAGCCATTTGGCATGCTGGTTGAACATTGAGTCAACTATATGTATAAAGGCCTCATAACATGAGAATAACCCATGTCGTCCCGTTAGGATATATCCTTCCAGCCATCCCTGGCATGTATGCTCGCTTAGAATTTCCATGACTCGACCGTCTGGTGCGAGATTCTCATCCTCCGGTATTGTCCTTTCCATCCATGTCCTGTCGGTGGCCTCAAATAAAGCGGTGAGCCGATTTGAAGCTGTCTCATCGGGTCCCATTACACGGAAATTTCTACTTTCTTCGTTGAGTTTCATCACATCACGCAAGAACTGGCCCATCAATCTGGTTGACTCTCCAAAAACTTGTCCTGGTTTAGGTATTTTAATTGCGTAGTCTCGGAAATCCGGCATTTTCAGGTCTTTTAATAATATTCCACCGTTGGCATTTGGATTTGCACCCATTCTCCGCTCTCCCGTCGGAGCAAGTTCTGCTAATTCTGGTCGTAGTTTACCGTTTCCATCGAAGAGTCGCTCTGGTTTATAACTCTTCATCCACTTCTCAAGTAGTTTTACGTGACCAGGTTTTTGCGACATATCGGCTATGGGAACCTGGTGAGATCGCCAGAAATCTTCCGTCTTCTTGCCATCAACTTTCTTTGGTCCGGTCCAGCCCTTAGGAGTTCGAAGTATTATCATCGGCCATTTAGGAAGTAATGCCTGTCCTGTGGTTCTCGCCTCTTCCTGAATTTTTTTAATTTCATTCACTACCGCATCCAGGGTTTCGGCCATCAGTTTATGCGTTGGTTTAGGGTCAGAACCCTCCACAAAGTAGGGCTTGTAACCGTAACCAGTGAATAAACTCTTGAGCTCTTCATTGCTTATCCGACCCAGAATGGTAGGATTGGCAATCTTGTAGCCATTAAGATGAAGGATCGGTAGAACCGCTCCATCGTGCACGGGGTTTAGGAATTTATTTGAATGCCAGCTAGCGGCGAGGGGTCCTGTCTCCGCTTCACCATCTCCAACCACACAGGCTACAATAAGGTCTGGATTGTCGAAAGCCGCTCCATACGCATGGGAGAGAGAGTAGCCTAGCTCGCCCCCTTCATGGATAGAACCCGGGGTTTCCGGAGCAGCGTGGCTGGGTATCCCTCCGGGAAACGAGAACTGTTTGAACAGCTTTTTCATGCCTTCCTCGTCTTGTGATATGTTCGGATAAAGTTCGGTGTAAGTTCCCTCAAGGTAGGTGTTAGCAACTACTGCTGGGCCACCATGGCCTGGACCCGTTATGAATATCATGTTTAGGTCATGTTTCCTAATGACGCGGTTTAGATGCACGTAGACAAAGTTAAGACCAGGGGTTGTACCCCAATGTCCTAAGAGCCTTGGCTTAATGTGTTCTATTTTGAGTGTTTCCTTTAGCAAAGGATTATCGTATAGATAGATTTGTCCTACCGAGAGATAATTTGCGGCGAGCCAATACCTGTGCATTTTATTCAATAGATCGTCGGATAACTTGCCCATGATTTACTCCCTATATTTAAGTGGTTAATTTTTCGGATTACTTATATTTATTTCTCGCTAACGATTTTTGTTTACGACTATATTGTTTGTATGTCTTGCTATCATCAATTCCTCATTTGTTCTCATGACACGGATGGTTGTCGGGACACCATCAGATGATATGATGGCCTTGTTAGACTCATTTTTAATGGGATCCAGATGGATGTTCAAAAATGTCATGTCATCACATATGCGTTTTCGAATGACAGGGGAGTTTTCTCCAATCCCTCCAGTAAAGATAAGGTTATCAACACCCCCTAATGCGGTGCATAGGGCACCGAGAAATTTTTTTGCCTGATAACAGAAAAGATATATTGCCTCTGCTATATCGGCGCTTTTTCTCTCATTATCTAGCAGAAATTTCATATCGGAGCCTCTTCCTGAAACCCCCAATAGCCCGGAATGCATGTTTAACATCTGATTTAACGACCTTGGGCTTAGCCCTTTTTTATTTAGAAGATAAATTAAAATCCCGGGGTCTAAATCTCCACACCTGGTACCCATCATTAGCCCGCCGGTCGGTGTAAATCCCATAGATGTATCCATGCTTCTACCGTCCTTAACTGCCACAATGCTTGCGCCGCTTCCGAGATGAGCTATGACGACACGACCCCTTGCAACCTTTTCTCCAGCGACAGTCATTAGCTCTTGCATAATATATTCGTAGGATAAGCCGTGAAAGCCATACCGCATGATTCCTTCCCGGAATAGGCTTCTCGGTAATGCGAACATTTTTGCACGCAGGGGTAGCTGCCGATGAAAAGCAGTATCGAAGCATGCTACCTGAGTCAGGCCAGGGTACGTCTTATTAATTGCCATTATTCCCGTGATTTCATTCGGAAGATGGTCGGGAGCTAGGGGAACAAGTTCATTCAGCTTTTCCATCAATTCGGGCGTGATATCCTGCGGCCGGGAATATTCGATTCCTCCGTGCACGATACGGTGGCCAACGGCGCCTATTTTCTCTACTGGGCTATTCTTCGTGATCCATTCGAAAAGGGTTTCAAAGGCGGCCTTATGGTTACGAAGATATAGATTATCCTGAAGATTTGTATGCCCTTGGGCATCCTTGATTTTTAAGATGGTGGATTTCTGACCGATCCTCTCTATAACCCCTGATAAAATCAGGGTTTCTGATTGTCCCATTTCGTAAAGTGAAAATTTAATGCTTGAGGATCCACTATTTATCGTCAGTATTCGATTGTTATTTAATCCCATAAGCTTCTGTGCATTTATCGTCGATCATAAGATTTACATTGTTTATTAGGCTGTTTTATTAATAATATTTATAAAAGATAAAACTATATACCATATATATCGGATTTGCTAAGCTGAACTAGTCAATTTTGAGAAGTGATTCAGAGTTTACATATGGGGTCTATAAATCTGAGTTGCGATGTTTATAAAATAGATTGGGAACCGCAAAGAGTAGACATTCCGCTCCTACTACTTGGTAATAGATTCTTCATTATTACCCATTTTAAATTCAGAGTACTTATCGATATAAAGGGGACCCTGAAAAAAAAAGCAATGGATTTTTTGATCGACCTGATTTCTCAACGTCAGTTATAAACAAGGAATGAAAGATCATCTAGGATACTAGACTGGGAATTATGGAAGACAGCTATAAGTGATCCACGGAAACTATGGGTGCCTGTGAATATGGTAGTATTGAGGTTTCCTATTGAGCTTGGGTATAGAAAGATCACGAATCATAAGATAAAATCAATGAGAAATAGTGGCGCAGCAGCAGATAGATTATCAAAAGTGTCTAATTAGATTCCGGATTTTAAGCTTTATCAAAGTTTTATTAAATGTATGAAAAGGGTATAGCTAATC
>DASWID010000074.1 GCA_036397855.1 Thermodesulfobacteriota bacterium
GGATCGAAGGATTATTTCTTTGTACGCTGTGCTGAATCCTGATCTACATCAGGACATGCCTGTTTCAGTATAAAGACGAAGAAAGGGAAAAAATAGATAAATATCTTCTTCTGTAATGACCAGATTGTGTTAACCTCGTAGTAAAGTACGAGAATTAGAGTGTTAAGGTTAGAAACTAAGGACAGATTAATGCATCTAATAATAAAATTATCTTAATTTCGATTTGAAGGGAATATCGAACGTGGATTTAATTAAGAAACTAAATGAGTTAAACATGAAGGCGTACATAAAAATATTTTTAGTACTGTTCTTTATATTGCTATTATTCTTTTTAATGAGGGCATCGGGTGTAGAAATTCAAGATCTTACGCCTCTGAAGGTCAAAGAGTTTATCTTAAGCTTCGGATTTTTTAAGGGAGCACTGGTTTATCTCGGAGTCTATGCCCTTTCATTAAGACCGTTTGTTCCTATACCCCCGACTCTTTACACTTTGGCCGGCGGATTCACATTCGGCCCACTATGGGGAACTATCTTAACGGTTACCGGAGCAACACTGAATGCATGTATAAGTTTTCTAGTAGCGAGGGTCCTGGGAAAGGATTTCGTCGAAAAGATATCGAAGGGAAAATTGGAGAAAATCAATGAAAAGTTAAGTAAGAGTGATTTTAAGACCTTATTATTGATAAGAACCTCCCCTATTGGACCACCTTTTGATTTAGTAAGTTATGCTTCTGGTGTTTTAAGAGTATCATTTTGGAATTATTTTTTTGCAACATTGATTGGAATCATTCCTGCAACTGCGGTTTATTCTTATTTCGGAGGTTCTATAAGCAAGGGTGGGTGGGCAATTCTTATTGGATTTTTCCTAATAGTTGTAACTGCTGTGATTTTCCCATGGTATTTAAGAAAGCGAAAAGCCGGTAGGTAGTCATTTCGTCAATCAATCTTTGGTATGGATGATGGAATTCCTACTATGAGCCATTTCATAGTGCTTGATGCTTTGTAGAATTTCGTCATTTCTATATTTCTATCCTTACTTGTCCAAATCCTTTAAATCCTTATCGACCATCTTAAGATATTCTTTATCTTCCTTGGTATTTTCTACCTTTCCAATATTTATTTCTTGCCCTGTAATAGCTTTTGATCTGTGCAAAAACAACCCTATGCCGATACCACCTAGCACTACTGCTAATGCAGGCAATATCCACAAGAGCAGATTCACTCCCTTTACCGGAGGATAGCCGAGTATGCTTTCCCCGTATCTATCTACGAAATAATTGATTATTTTCTCTTTGCTCTCTCCCGCTTCTAACTTCTGTCTTATGATTGAACGCATATCTTTTGCAAGGTCAGAGTTAGATTCAGCAACACTCTGTCCCTGGCAGACGGGGCACATTAAGAGATAGGAGATTTCACGAGCCTCGTCATCTATGCTCTCAGATAACGAGAAGGATTTTGAAATGAGAGTGGCTAAAATAATAAGACTCAATACGATAAAAACCTGTATTTTACTTTTGTCTTTAAGCATACGTAAATTTAATTATCTTTCTGGGTTAAGCCGTCTGTGTCGTGATTTAAGAGTGCCTTTCCCAGATAGAAATCAATAATTTCCCCGTTAAGGGGACCGGTGTATTTTTCAGTTATTCTCCCTGTAGGATCGATAAAGTAGGTTTCGGGAACCCCTGCAACCCCATAATCAACCCCAATTTGGCCCTCAGGGTCTTTTCCATTTGGATAACCCCCCCCATATTTCTTAATATATGAGAGAGCGTTAGCATCGTCGTCCCATATGTTAACGCCGAGAAATGCCACTTGTTTATTTTTATATTTCATCCATGAGGATTCGAGCTCAGGGGCTTCATCCCTGCAAGGTATACACCATGATGCCCAGAAGTTCACGAGAACGGCCTTACCTTTAAGATCTGAAAGCTTTACAGTACTACCATCAAAAAGCGCGAGTGTAAAATCTGGCGCCTCATATCCAACGAGAGGAGATTTTTTAATGATGATTCTATTGCCAAATATCGCATAACCCATAATGCTCAAAACGAGTATAATAGCGACGAAAATTGCTAATCGACTAACTATGCTCAGGATTTTCATCGGTTATTCCTCATAGACTTTATTAATAGTACCTTTTTAGTATGTTTTTATAATATTGATATAATACCAGCAAAAAAATAGTTGAAAAATTGTTTTTATAAGAAAATTTAAAAACTTCATTGTGGGACTAATGATCTCATTCGTGGCAATTCCATGAAAAACGAGATTGCCTCGCAGAGTTTTCACTGAGCTTATCAAAGTGCTCGTAATTGTAGATGTTAGCTAATTCGTGGACAAAATTCTTACAAATTGATGAATAGATTTATTTTCCTTAATCCTTTTCAGAATGAAAAGGATTCGAACGGCCTTCCAAAAATTGCGTTAAGAAAATCAGAAACGAAGACGTATAGAAAAATTTGCGGGTTGCGGTTGGATTAAATTTTTTAGTCGGAGTTTATGATTTTTAGCGAATTTTTGGGCAGCCTGGTCCTGAGCAAGGTCGAAGGATTGCTTCTTTGTATCAAGACAAAGAAGTTAAAAAGAAAAGTGAGATAAGTGAAGGAAATACTTTTAAAGATTCTGTCGTCGAAATATTTGGCTTTTACAGTGATGACATTCCCTGGAATTGGAGCGAGTGTGATTTATTGATTCCACTTTGTAGGGACTGATGCCCTCATCAGTCCTAATATTACTGTCCGTCCGGGAAAGAAACGCTAAATTTACGCACAAGGCTTCTAGACCTTTCTGGCTCCTAAACCCGTGAGTCTCCAGAGACCATATGAAAACGGAGTTAATTCTTCTAATATAAATTTTGCATTATCGAGCAAATCCTTGAATTCTTTCGAGGTGTAAATTTTCACATGTGATTTACTTAAATACTTCAACAGGAAATTATAGGCCTTAAAATGGAAGGAATCTCTACACCAGTCCACTATTATTAGCCTTCCATCCGGCTTTAGAATCCGATAAAAATTGGTAAGTACTTGATGTGGATTGGAGTAATAGTGGAAAGCATTAACACAGAGAATCTTGGAAAAGAAATTCTCTGGAAAATCGAGTTTATTAACATCTTGCCGGCTTATCATGATGTTATCAAATTGTTCTAAGCGATCTTTGGCTATTGCGGTCATGGTGTCCGAAATGTCAATAAGGAAGATCTGTC
The DNA here is from genome assembly GCA_036397855.1 of Thermodesulfobacteriota bacterium. Classification (NCBI taxonomy): domain Bacteria; kingdom Pseudomonadati; phylum Thermodesulfobacteriota; species Thermodesulfobacteriota bacterium. Next base: position 3,206 of record DASWID010000074.1, read on the forward strand.
CTCTATTGCCAAGGGTTGGAATTATCTTTTCACTCAAGAGTCCAGTCCCGCCACTGGCATCCAAAATAGTGTCATCCGCTTTTGGTTTTAGTAATTCAATAGCAACTTTATGTGTTGCTTCAAGATATCCTTCCCACCTTTTGTCATAATAATGAGCAAGGGAATCGTATTTCTCTTTAACTTGATTTAATCTCATTTCTACCGAATATATTTTGACTATAAAAAATTAGATCTAAAAATGCTTAGGTTTAAAAAGAGATTCCTTCCCGATATGGAAATTCGGTTATCGTGTTATTCCTGAAAGTAGTTATTAGGAATCTGCGACTTTGTGGTTGAAATCTTGTTACGTGTCCTTCAACATCCCCCCCGTTCACCCCAGTCGAAGGGCCTGTCCTGAGCCTGGTCGAAGGGTGACCGAGTCGAAGAAGATAGCGGAGTTGATTAATGATGGGCTAAGCACTAAGAATCAAGCTTAGCTGCGAGCACATGAAGGCCCCTCCGATCAATCTTCCCAATTTCATTTCTTGGTAATTCTTTAACAAATGTCCAGCGATCAGGCACCTTGTATTGCGCTAAACGTTTAGATGCATATGATTTAAGTTCTTCTTCGTTAGGGGGGTTCACTGATCCTGGATCAAGTTCAATAAATGCGTGTATAAACTCCCCGTAGCGCGGATGTGGTGTTCCAACAACACCACTTATAATTACACTCGGATGGTCGTCGAGAACCTCTTCCACTTCTCCTGGCGCGATATTAGAACCACCTTTGATAATAATTTCCTTTATTCGACCGATGAAATAGTAGTATCCCTCATCATCCCTTCGGGCGATGTCTCCTGTTTTGAGCCACCCGTCTACTAAGGTTTTTTCTGTATTTTCACGGTCATTCCAATATCCGATCATTTGACTGTCACTTTTGATTAAAATTTCACCGGATTCTCCAATTTGCACATCCTTGCCATCATCATTAATCAAACGAATTTCAACTCCGTGCCTTGGTTGACCTATGGAACCTCGCTTGATTGGTTTAGAAAGAGGTGTCAAGCAGCTACCTTCGCATTCGGTGAGTCCATATAACTGACTAAGTTCAAATCCGGTTACACGTTTGAAGTGGTCGTATAAGTCATGAGATATTTGATCACCACCAGCTTCAACCTCTTTTAACGAACCAAAATCAACTTCTTTAGCTCTTGGATGTTCCACTACGTCTAACAACTGAGCGGGCAATAGCACAGCGCGAGAGGGTCTGTAAAGTTTCACACATTCCAGGAAAAGGACAGGATCTGGCGTCTCTAATAAAACTGCTGTTCCACCCGAATATAATATGGGAAAGGTATTTCCAACAGAACCACCCACATGGCATATAGCGGTTGCAACCAGGGAGATATCATCTTCCGTGAGTCCTTGTGTTATCTTTCGGCTAATACAGTTATTGAAAATTGAATTATGGGTATGTGTGACACCTTTTGGTTTACTGGTGCTTCCGGATGTGTACAATATCATTGCCGGGTCATTCTTATCTACGAATGGCCAGTCGACCTCGATCGGGGCACTCTCCAGAACACTATTCCACGAATTTTCTCCGTTTTTCGATTCGGGCCCAGCCTCGTAGATACCCTGTATAGAAAGTACAGAACCCTGGATGTCTTTCACCCTCGGGAATAAGTCAACGTCGGCTATCAGGATCTTTGCTTTACAATGGTCTGCGGCATATACGACCTCGCCGGTTTGATAACGATGGTTTAACGGGACCGCTATTGAGCCCGTCCTGAAACAGGCAAAATAAAGTTCAATCAATTCAACACAGTTGTTCATAAATAACGCTACTCTGTCTCCCCGGTTAATTCCTAAATTTATTAGGGCGCGGGCTGATCCTTTTATTGACTCGTCGAGCTCTCCATAAGGAGTCGATTTTCCTTTGAAGGTTATCGCTTCTTTATCCGGAGTTTTAATCAGTTGTTTTTCATACAGTTTGTGTAGTAGCACAATAATTTCTTCCTCTCGATGTTTTTTAGATTTTACATGATTTTATTGAAAGATTTGCATTTTCATTCATATTCGGGTCTCTCCCCATTTTATCTTGTAATCCGGTATCCGCATCTTCTTTCATTACAAGGAGAACGTATTTGGCCTTCCAAAAATTGCATTAAGAAAATGACTGTCACAGTCATGCTGGATTCGATTCAGCATTTCTAGTTTGTCATTTTGGAATGGAATGACGAAACAATCTCTGTTTTTGAATAAAGGTGTTCGGTCCCGGTCCGTTGGATTGTTACCTTTACTTATGCGTGCAAGATGAGTAACTTGTCGTGCATCTTAAATCATGAACCATGAATCGTATTATCAGGGTATCAACACTAAGAAAAGTAAGTCATCGCGAGCGATAGCGTGGCGATCTCATTCTTTCTCCTTTGAATCAATAAATACAATAATACCAGCCTAAACCTCGATCTTTTTGCAACAGCCTGTGAAGGTACGACACGATAACTTTTTATTATAGGTGTCCGTTCACTATTTATTTTTTACATTTTTTTGTATTTCCAAGATTTTTTGCAGTAATCGAATTAAATAAGATGGTATAATAGAGTAAAAATAGTTTCTATTGCATGAAAGAAAATTGAAAAAAATAAGGAAAAATGAGAGTTCAAATAGCATTAATCTGTGGATGCAATTGTGGTGAAGCCTGTAGTTGTTGCAATAATACATTAAAAAGCGCAACTGGATTTACAGAAGGGATTGATACCAAACATTCTGGATTTTACAGAAGGGCTCTTTTCCTTTCGTACTTCACAGTGGGATACAATTTCCTGGAAGGAATAGTGTCAATTTTTGCTGGTCTGCTCGCCGGGAGCATTGCCCTTGTTGGATTTGGTCTGGATAGCTTTGTTGAATCTCTCTCGGGCGGGGTAATGATCTGGAGGTTCAGTAAACATGGGAAGGTGTCGGAAGAGGAAGAAATTAAGATAGAGGCTAAGGCTATAAAATTTGTTGCCTTCGCATTCTTTATTCTCGGTGCGTATGTATTATATGAATCTGCAAAGAAGTTATATTTTCAAGAAATCCCTGATCCAAGTGTTTTGGGAATTATCATCGCATTTATATCTATTATAGTAATGCCCATTCTATTCTATATGAAATACAAAACCGCTAAAATGATTGAGAGCAGGAGTTTGTTAGGGGATTCAAAACAAACGCTTGCCTGCGTTTTTCTATCAATAGCATTGCTGGTTGGATTGGGGCTTAACTACCTGTATGGCCTCTGGTGGGCAGACCCGATAGTTGGTTTTATTATAGTTATATTTCTAATAAGGGAGGGTTATAACACTCTAAAAGAGGATAAACTTTGCAGTTGCTAGTTCTCCAGCTTACGTCTAGCTCAAAATCATCCGACAACTGGTAATAGTCTATTTTTTATTCGATTTATTCGGTGCGATAAAGAAAAAATGGATTTCTATTTTGCTTCTAATTTGTCTTTTCGGAGGGGGTAGAATTGTGGCGATCCAAAAGAGGGGTTGCTTCAATCCTTTCGGTCTTTCGCAATTGTAAAAGCCAGATATTTCACGCACAGAATCTTTAAAGCAATTTTTTCATTTATCGCACTTTTTTTCTAACTTCTTTGTCTTGATACAAAGAAGCAATCCTTCGACCTTGCTCAGGACGAGGCTGTCCCCGTTCGCACGTCTTTTTTAATAAAGAGGGATTTAGGGAGATTTTAACGTCTTCGTTCCTGATTTTCTCAACGCAATTTTTGGAATGCCGTGTGAGTCCTTTTCTTTCAGAAAAGGATTAACGAAAATAAATCTATTCGAGAAACCGCAAAAATTTTGTCCACGAAATGTATGAGTTGTACAGCAATGACTAATTGTCAATCCCGCGGTAGGCTACAGGAATTGGGCAGTGAAAAGTATTTTACCCGATATTTCTCCGTGAGGTAGCTGCGATAAATTTCGGCATTGATATCAAACAATTTTTAACTTCAGGCTTGACTTTGGTTATATTTCTATTATTTTAGTAATATGGAATTAAGCATCAAAGATGAAAGAATAACAAATTATGCAAATATGCTATCGGCCATGGGGACCGAGGCACGTCTCAGGATTATGAGGCTTTTGCTTTCTGCTCATCCTGAGGGCCTGGTGGTTGGTGATATTCAGTCGGCACTTGGAATTCCAGCATCGACTCTATCT
>DASWID010000075.1 GCA_036397855.1 Thermodesulfobacteriota bacterium
GGGACAAAAAAGACAAGCGATATTTGACGCCCTTAAGGCCATAATCCTGAGGATAAGTCAAACTAAACCCGTCGTTATAGCAATTGAAGACCTCCATTGGATTGATAAAACCTCAGAGGAGTTTCTTAATAGTATTGCAAGAAGTATGGGTAATGAACGAATCATGCTTCTCTTTACCTGTCGCCCGGGATTTGTTCATAGCTTTATCGACAAACCTTACTACACCCAGATTGCGTTAGCGTCTCTTTCATCAGGCGATTGCAGGTTTCTAGTGGAATCTATTCTGAAAAGTGAAGAAATATCCGAAGAATTAATGGGACTGATACTTAAAAAAACCGCAGGTAATGCCTTATTTGTGGAAGAGGTCACAAGGTCGCTTATCGACAGCGGAACAATTGTCAAGAGTGATGGACAATACACGGTAGAGAAAGAAGTATCTGAGATTGAAGTTCCGAGCAGTGTACAAGATATAATCATGGCCAGGATAGACCGACTTGAGGAAAGTCGGAAATCGAAACTCCAACTGTGCTCGGTTATAGGAAGGGAGTTCAGATTTGAGCTACTTCAAAAGGTATCCGCTATTGACGAAAGTGAGCTTAGGGAACGCCTTATGACACTCACAAACTCCGATCTAATCTACGAAAGGGGGGTTTACCCTGACCTCGACTATCTATTCAAACATGCTCTTACACTCGAAGTCGCATACAACACACTTTTGCTTCAAAAGAGAAAGGAACTCCATGACAGGGTGGGGAGAGCAATCGAAGAGATGTATCCCTCCCGTCTTGAAGACTTCTATGGTGTCCTTGCCCATCATTTTAGTAAGACCGATAACAGGGAAAAGGCGGTTTATTATTTAACGCTAGTTGGCAAAAGGGCAAAGGAAGTTCTTTCAACCGATGAAGCCCTTACCAACCTTAACGAAGCACTACGACTTCTAGAGCAAATGGAAAAGACGGATACCGGCGAGGGTAGAAGGATAGATATTCTATTTGAGATAGAAAACATATACGACAACATAGCAAAAAGAGATGATCAGAAAAAGATTCTCGAAGAAATAGTAAACATATCTAAAGAAACAAATGACAAGGGAAGGCTTTCAGATGGTTACATCAAGCAGGGCGAACTCTTGAGTGTGATGGGAGAATACCAGAAAGCAAAGGAAATCTGCCAAACAGCGCTTACCCTTAAAAGGGAGATAGGGGATAAAATAGGCGAGGGAAAAGCTTTGAGAGGTATGGGCTTTATAAATTGGCGTTCGGCCGATTACAACGAAGCTCTGAAGTACCACAAAGAGGCCTTGAGGGTGCATCGAGAAGTGGGCAGTAGCGAAGCAGAAGGATATGAACTTATCAGTTTAGGGGAAGTCTATAGGAAGCTTGGTCAATATGAAGATGCCCTGTCACATCTTCACGAGGCCTTTAACTTACATAGAGAAGCAAGAATAGTAACAGGTCAGAATGTCTCCGCATTTAACATCGGAAACGTCTACGGAGAAATGGGCAATTACGAGAAATGCGCGGAGTACTACCGAGAATGCTGGAGAATCATTAAAGAAAGCGGGTTCAGGAGCTTTCGTGCGTACTCCTATCTTATTGTTCCAATCAGTTTAGCAAATGTATACTCGCGTTTGGGTAATTACGAAGATTCACTCCAATACTACGCTGAAGCACTGGATATAAGCAGAGGCCTTGGGGATAAGACCGAAGAGGCCAACATACTGAGTTACATTGCTACCACATATAATATATTAGGAGCATATGATGAGTCTATAAAACATTACAAAGAGGCCTTGAAGATCTATCGAAAATTAGGAGACAATGAAGCAGAAGGAGCAGTACTCAATCACATAGGTAATACTTACCGTCAACACCTTAACGATTATCGAGAGGCTCTATCATATTATAAAGAGGGTTTGGAAGTTGCAAAAAAGAACGGCGACGAAGATGGGGCCAGAAGTATTCTTAATAACCTGGGGGTAGTCAATTGGAATCTCGGTCTCCACGAAGAAGCCCTTACTTACTACCGCGAGGCATTGGAAATCTGTAAAAGGATTGGAAATACGATAGGAGAAGGTGTTACACTCAGTGGAATGGCGATTGTTTATCTGAGCCTGCGTCAGTACGATGACGCCTTAAGATGTAACGAGGAAGCCTTAAATATCCTGAAGCCAACGGGAGACCAAAAGGTGGAGGGTTATATCCTAAATTCTATCGGGAACGTGTATAATGAGATGGGTGATTACCAGAAGGCTTGGAGATACTATCAAGAGTCTCTAAGGATAAGAAGGGAGCTCCAGGATAAAAAGGGAGAGGCCTGGGCACATCATAATCTCGGCAGGGTCTATATGAACCTGTCTAATTATGAGGAGGCATCGAAACACTACGAGGAAGCCCTATTCCTCGCTGAGGAACTGGGAGAAGAGAAATTAACCGTTAGCACTAGGGATGCTTTGAGTGAGATCAAAGGGGTGGAGAAAAGTGTTTAAAGTATAGTGGATAGTCTTTTGTGTTTAGTCTTTAGTTTATAAATAATTACACAAAAAACCAAAAACTAAAAGCTAAAAACTAAGTATTAAAAACTATAGGGAGGTTAATACAGATGCCGAGATTTTTAGTCACACGGACGGTGCCTCCGTCGTTAAAAGAGGAAGAACTTGCCGCTGCGGAAAGGCTCAATAAAAACACAGCAGAACAAGTAGGCATAAGGTGGATAAAAAGCTACTATTCGGGAAAGGACGGAAAGTTCTACTGTGAGTATGAAGCGCCAAACATTGAAGCAATATACGAGCATGCAAGACGCGCGCAAGCGCCGATAGATTTCGTCTCTCTCATCTCAGATGAGTTTGATCCTAGTATGTTTAAGTAGTTATAATATAGTCAAAGTCAATTTAAGGAAATATTACTTATGCCAAAATTCCTAACAGTGCGGACAGTGCCTCCTTTAACAGACGAGCAGATCTTCGCTTCGTCAAAACGATCCATGGCTGTTGGCGAGGAGATAGGGGTAAAGTGGATAAAGAGCCATTATTCAGCGGCGGATGGAAAGCTCTATTGCGAATGGGAAGCCCCGAGCGTCGAAGCAATTTATGAGCATGCAAAGTTACTGCAAAGTCCGGTAGACTCTGTCTCTCTTATTTCAGATGAATTTGATCCCAGTATGTTTAAGTAGTTATGATTTGGTCAAAGTTAATTTAAGAGAATATTACTTATGCCAAGATTCCTAACAGTGCGGACAGTCCCTCCGTTGACTGAAGAACAAATGATCACTTCATCAAAACGGTCGATGGCCATTGGAGAAGAGATAGGGGTAAAGTGGATAAAGAGCTATCATTCAGCGAAGGATGGAAAGCTCTATTGCGAATGGGAAGCACCGAGTGTCGAAGCAATATATGAACACGCAAGACTTATGAATAGTGCGATAGATTCAGTTTCGGTGATTTCAGACGAATTTGATCCAAGCATGTTTAAGTAACAATCTAAAGCTCACATCTTCATGGGATGAAACTCCCTGCAGCAAGCTGCAGGGTATCATAATAGAAAATGAAAGTCTCAGATGTCATTGCGAGAGACTTAAAAAGTCTCGAAGCAATCTCCTTCGGTATTGGCAGAGCGTTTGATTATCCATTCCATTATAGGATTAACCTAGCAGATTGCTTCGCTAACGCTCAAAATGACAGGCCAAGGAAACCCTGTGGGAAGTTACATGGAATTCACTAGTTATATACTGATATCGATAAAGTCGTAAACTTTGTTCTTACTCATGTAAACTTCGTTGATGCTTCAACACTACTAATGCTGTCGTCGTGATAATCTAAAATCCTAAAGATAGCCCATAAAACAAATAGATTTGGGGACTCGATGTGATCCTTGGCACATAACTTGCATCATTCAATTAGCTTGAATAGGATAAACCTGACAGAAACATAAACTTAGGAGGAAATTATGGCTAATAGCAATGTTACCAATTCCAAGGGAAATAAAGTCCAAGATAAAACGATAGAAGAATTCAAATCCAAGCTGCGCGGTGAATTGATACGTAGAGGTGATGAACAATACGACGAGGCTCGCAAGGTTTATAATGCGATGATTGACAAGAAGCCCGGACTTATTGCGCGCTGTGTTGACGCAGCAGACGTGATCAGTGCCGTGAATTTCGCACGTGATAATGATATGCTTGTCTCTATCAGGGGTGGTGGCCACAACGTCGGAGGTTTTGGCATATGCAATGATGGTCTTGCAATCGACCTCTCGCCCATTAAGTACACTCGACTAGATCCCAGTGAACGAACTGTGCGAGTCGGAGCAGGCTGCACATGGGGCGATGTTGACCATGCAACTCACCAATTTGGGCTAGCTATACCGGCCGGAATTATATCAACTACGGGCGTAGCCGGACTAACCCTTGGTGGGGGCGTCGGTCACCTCACAAGAAAATGTGGATTGACTATAGATAATCTTTTAGCCGCCGACATGGTGTTGGCTGATGGTAGTTTCGTTACAGTCAGTGAGGAAGAAAACCAGGAGCTCTATTGGGCAATTCGAGGTGGAGGTGGAAATTTCGGAGTGATTACTTCATTTCTATTCAAATCTCATCCCGTTAGCACCGTCCATGCAGGACCGATGATATGGGAACTGGATCAGACAACAGAGGTTATGCAGTGGTACCGTGAATTCATCATAGATGCGCCGGAAGATATTAACGGCTTCTTTTTATTTCTAGTTGTTCCTCCAGGACCTCCCTTTCCAGAACATCTCCATGGTAAGAATATGTGCGGAGTTGTATGGTGTTATACCGGCCCAAAGGAAAAGGTTGAAGAAGTCTTCAAGCCCATTCGTAGAATCTCAAAGCCTGCGTTTGTACATGTCGGTCCGATGCCGTTGCCAGTGCTCAATAGCGCCTTTGATGCGCTCTATCCTAAGGGGCTGCAGCAGTACTGGAAAGCCGATTTTATGAACGAGCTTAGCGACGAAGCCATAGCTCAACACGTAAAGTACGGATCGAAAGTACCTACAATGCTTTCTACAATGCACATATACCCGATCAACGGTGCAGCGCATCGGGTCGGAAAGAACGATACACCTTGGATCTACCGCGATGCCACATGGGCTCAGGTTATTGTAGGTGTCGATCCTGATCCCGCAAATAATGAAAAGATCATATCCTGGACTAGGGAGTACTGGGACGTCTTACACGAGCATTCTGCCGGTGGCGCCTACGTAAACTTCATGATGGAAGAGGGGGAAGATCGCATAAGAGCGACATACGGAGATAACTACGAACGTTTAGTCTCGATCAAGAACAAGTACGACCCTTCTAACCTTTTTCGAGTTAACCAGAACATTAAGCCAACAGTGTGATAA
>DASWID010000076.1 GCA_036397855.1 Thermodesulfobacteriota bacterium
GAAATCTTCTACTACCCATTCTGCCGGTTCCTCTCTCTGCCACCCATTTGGATCAAGTTTTTGATAAAAATACCCTTTCCTATGTAGTAACGATAAAGCTACCATGGGCACCTTGAGGTCAGCAGCGGAGCGTATTGTATCACCCGCCAGCATTCCAAGGCCGCCGCTATAAGTCGGCATGCTTGGATCAACGGCGATTTCCATAGAGAAGTATGCTATTTTTCGTTTTGAATGCTCAGTCATATCTGATTCGAATGACTTTACGGGAACAGAATAAGTTGTATCTATATTACATTACCATTGAACCTAAATAGAGTTTATTGTAGAAAGGTAACCATCCTCGCTTGGTTGAATTTAAACTCTCTTGAGCTAGGATTATACACTTTTCATGAGCTTATGCAATAAAACTTATAAACTTATTGAAAAAATCTCAATAAATTCGCTTTGAGGATGGAGCACAGCGTTTAGATAATCTCATTTACTTTCTTCTTTGTCTTGATACAAAGAAGTAACCCTTCGATCCTTCGATAGTTCGACAGGCTCACTACTCAGGGCTCAGGACAAGGCTGTCTCCCTGTTGTCATTCCCTAATTCCTTAATAGGGAATCCATGCTTTTACCTCTGGATCGCCGACTACTGATTTCGGGGATGACATAATAACAAAAAATTTAATTCAACCACAACCCTGTCATCCTGAATTTATTTCAGGATCTCATAAAGACATAGACACAAGAGATGCTGAAACGAGTTCAGCATGACTAATATAGTCATTTTCTTAACGCAATTTTTGGAATGCCGTTTAAGTCCTTTTCATTCCGAGAGGACTAGTGAACGCCAAACCATCCTCCCTCAAAGGGACAAGAAGGGTGAAGTTCATGAGAAGCGGAAAAGTGAAGATGGTTCAAAAGACAGGGGGGAATAAGGACAAAAATAAGAAAAAGCGGTGACAGACACTAATTAAAACATGTTTAGAGCATGGTGACGAAATATTTATTGGAGATGTTTACAACCACATGCATGATATACGCCGGCCAAAACGAGTTTCCCCTGTAGGCTATATATCCCCATAACAATCCGGTTATTACGCAGCTTAATGTTTCTATCTCTGGTTTGCCAAGATGCAATATTGTAAATGGTATCATCTGGATAAGGATGCTGCCTTCTTTGAACCTTTCTTTTAGACCGAAGAGGAGAAATCCACGAAACATAAATTCCCAACCCAGCATGTATACCAAAATTTCTAGGGAGTACGTTATCAAGTCGAAGTTTTCACTCGAATAATATCGTCTCACTGATGAAAGTTCAGAGGTTATATAGAGTATTGGCAAAGCAATGATAAGGAACGCGCAAACGTAGACCGACCATATTTTGTAATTTCCAATTCGCAACCCAAAATCAAGTGGATTCTTCCGAAGAAAAATTAAGATCGTGAGAATTGGTAATACTCCTAGATATAAGAAAGAGCTAAACCAGGTATTCCCCACACTATGGTAGTATCGAATCACTATAAAAAGAGTGGAGAAGGAGATTACAATAATCTCATTATA
>DASWID010000077.1 GCA_036397855.1 Thermodesulfobacteriota bacterium
TATTACTCTACCCTGGAATCTCTCGACTTGAGATCGCTCAGGACGGGTGCCACAGTTCGAAAGATAAGCCTTCACAACGGAAGCTATAACACATCTACAGACGAGTTAGTCGGCAATGTCTACCGCTCAATCAGCCCCGGGACAAGGGTTATTGCTCTTACCTGGGTTCATTCCAGCACGGGGCTTAAAATACCGGTGAAAGAAATCGCAGAAACGATATCATCCATTAATAAGTCCAGAGCAGATGAGGATAGAGTACTTCTATGCGTTGATGGCGTTCACGGGCTAGGGGTTGAAAACGTTAATATAGAGGAGGTCGGATGCGACTTTTTCGTCGCCGGCACGCATAAATGGATGTTTGGGCCGAGAGGGACAGGAATATTTTGGGGAAGAGATGATGCATGGAAAGACGTGGTTGCCACTATACCAACATTTTCGAGAAGTGAAACAGCAGGTCAAGCTATGACACCGGGAGGCTTTCATTCATTCGAGCATCGTTGGGCACTCAATGAGGCCTTTGATTTCCAGCGCACAATTGGCAAGGAGCAGGTTGAAAAGCGTATCCACCAGCTCAACACCCAGCTAAAAGAGGGATTGAGAAACATGAGCAGTGTTACTTTACACACTCCCGTGTCGGAAGAATTATCCGCAGGCTTAGTCTGTTTTGAAGTAGATGGGTTCACTCCCTATGAGGTGGTGAAACGACTGGAGGATAGATATATTATTGCAACCACAACACCCGGCACGTATAAGGAAAGATATGTTAGATTGGCCCCGGGTTTATTGAATAATCCTTCAGAAGTCGAAAGAACCTTGGCTGCAATAAGAGAATTGTGAAAATCAAGGCAGATTAACCCTACAATTCTTAAACTGTATAACGATAATGGTCACACGCTCTCTTATATTCTGGCGCCGCGCAATTTAGATAAAGGTGGGCCCTATTTCCATCGATAATTCCCAGTTTTTCAGGTAATAATTAGTATGTTTCGCAGGGAGGCTTTCGAACCTCCAACTTTGATATTTTATTTTTGGTGAGGCTTGTCTGGAGTTTCCAACCTGATTTTGCATATTGATCCTTACCTTTAATGAGAAGCCATTGGTTTTCTTTCCCCTTACCTCTGAGACGAACCAGCCTGTAGGTGCCGATAAGTATCTTCCCTTTCAGGAAGAAGCTAATCATATTCTCGTTCTTCTCAATAAAATCAAATGTCCCGCTATCCCACACTACGACTGGTCCCGCTCCATACGTTCCTTCTGGAATTATCCCTTCGAAATCAAAGTATTCTAAAGGGTGATCTTCTACCAAGATAGCTAATCGCTTCTCTGATGGGTCCATAGAGGGTCCTTTTGGAATTGTCCAAGACCGAAGAACCCCTTCCATTTCTAAACGAAAATCATAGTGCAAACGGGTAGCATCATGTTCATGAACGACAAACCGGTTCACCATACTTAAAGCATACCATATTACATTTTTCCAAAATCAAAATGTTAATTCAATTTCCTTATGCTCTTCTTCAACATCAAATCTTTGAATTCCCTCCCCAGTTTCTATATCAACCGCGCCCGGTAGCTTTAGTAAATTTGAATCCAAGTTTAATTTTATCCTACCTATGTTCTTAAGCTCGAGCTTAACTCTGTTTTCCCCAGCGATTTCGGCCTTTATGTTTAACGGCTCTTCAATCCTAAGAGGTGAGAAATCAATCCAGAAAATGCTACTTTTATAAAGCCCATTGGGGGCCGTGTACCTGATACATTTTGGAAATCTGTTCCTAGTAAATCTCTTGAACCAGCTAAATACCTTGGGTAAATCCTCATCCACCATAAACCAGGTGTGACCGTATTCAGGATAGTTGGTAAGCTCCGTTGGCGCCCCGAGCTTTTTTAATATCCCTTGAAGGGTAAGCGCCTCATCAAAAGGAATAGCCTCATCGGCACCCCCATGGGAAATGTACAGAGGGAAATCCTTCAAATTCAATAACATCCTTTGTGGATAGTCCAGGCCTTCTAAAAAATCCTCCAATTGTTCCCTTGTCATGCTTTCTATTTTTTCCTTGTAAGACCTTAGGCGGTAAGGTCCAAATACAACTGCGGAAGCAGCAATTAAGTCGGGATAATAGAGGGAAACAAGCAGGGCTTCAAGCCCCCCGTAGGACATGCCGGTGACAAACACCTGGTCTTCGTCTACAGGGAAGACCTCTTTAACGGCCTCAAGAAGCTCTGGAAAAACATCCAATTTACCCTGCCGTATATACTCGCCACCCAGTGTAACAGAAGGTATAACTGCCAGGAATCCATTTTGTCTGCCATACAAATGAAGTTCTTGAGACTTGATATAGTTATTTAAACATATGACAACCGGTAACTTCTCTTTTCCGTTCTCATGCTTCAGGGGGATGTAGCGAAAATCAAAGTTCCTATTGTACTTAGTTGAGGGATATGTTCTCAGATAAATTCCTCGGCCTTCCAGAGTGAATTTATGCCTCTCAGGGTCTCCCTCAGCCAGAATATCGCCCTTCTCTCCGATAAAAATAACCGAGTTAGCGCCTCCTGCAACATCGGGATTCAAGTCTCTATTATTTGGATCGTTAACCCAGTTTCCGTCAACAATAAATTTATAATCGCAGGATCTGTTTGGCTTAAGTTCTAAAACTGCCCTCCACACATCATCCCTTCCCTTTATTAAAGGGGTTTCTCGCCTCTTCCATCCATTGAAATCCCCCGCCAGGAAAATCTCCTTAGCCCCGGGAGAATAGTAGCTGAAGAGGAACCCCTCTTTCACTTGAACTGGTTTGGTTGCCCACCAACCTTCGTATTGACTTACTATACCAACAATCATTAGTTTAGACTCCTTTCTCCAGATAATTTATAGTGTTTTTTTCTATCCATCGACCTGTGGATTGAATATTCAATTCTTATTATAAATACGAAATCTCGGTTTAATAGCAATAACACTTACAAGCGCTAAATAAAATCTATATCGGGGTCATTTGTGGCAACGCCACGAAGCAATCTCCTATTCGACCCCCTACCCTTCCTTACCCCATCTGTTCGCCCTGAGCTTGTCGAAGGGTCGAAGGGCCGATACAGAATCTCACAGTTATTGGCCAGTTCCTAAATTCCCAATTCTGTTATATAATTAATTCATTCTCATGTGTGACCCGGTGCTAATAGCTGCAATCCTCGAGGAATTAGGGTACCTCGACGAAAAGAAAAAAAAGGACACGAATCACGAAGTTCATGATAAGGGAACTGCAA
>DASWID010000078.1 GCA_036397855.1 Thermodesulfobacteriota bacterium
TTTCTTTTCGTCTAAATGGATCGATTCTTCGGGTGATAGGTAGGAGATCGCCACAGGGCTTTGCCCTTCGCGATGACAATGTGGTGGATTGCGGCTATTAGCATGGGGTCACACATGGGATTCTACTTATTATATTACAGAATTGACCGTTTCGGAACTAGCCAACTTCTGCTAGATTCCCGACAGGTTATTGGACTGGCTCACCCTTCGACCGGCCCTTCGATTCAACTCAGGACAGGCTCGCTGTGAAGGGTTTTTATACTCTCCTAATTCGATATCATAAGTCCGAACCGTGCATCCTGAGCCAGGTCGAAGTATGATACGCGGGAATGCACCGGGTGGCACCTTTTTCGTATAGAAGAAGGGGTGACCCCATCTTTCAGAAATCCACCATTGCTTATTCAACCAAGGAATTTGAATATTCCAGATAGGGTTGATACTCCATTGCTACGTGCTTTTTTAAAACACCGTCTATGACTTCGACTGAAGTCAGGTCATTCAGTAAAACGACTTTTCTACCCTCGGCGAACAATGAAGTCCCTAACCAACCAAAGGGCTCAGGAATATCTAAAAGGTCAAGTACTGTTGGCGCTAGATCAAGGTGAGAGCCTACTTTTGTTTCAACCTTCGGTGGCAGACTTGTGTGGTATATAAAAAGAGGAACGCATTCAGCAAGACAACCCGGGTCTCTTAATGCGTGTCCAGAGTGGTCTCCATAGATTATTAAAATCGTATTATTCAAGATTTCTGATTCAAGTATTTTATAAAAAAAATGCTGAAGTGCCCTGTCAACTTCGTTCATACTCATTAGATAATCAATTTCTAATTTCGAAAAATCAGTATTCTCAAAGTTGAAGTTCTTCCTGGTTGAATCCGAATAATTCTTAAAGGGCCCGTGGCTTTGATGCATAACTAAGTAAGCGAAAAAAGGCTTCGCCGAATTCTTGATTATCGGAGCAGACTGGTCGAAAAAGTCCAAATCCTTAGAGTACCACCCTGTTGCTTTTCCTGAATAAAAATTAGAGTCATAAAAATGATCAAAGCCTATCTTTGGGTAAGATGACGTTTTATCATGAAACACGAAGGATACACTAGACATTACCATGGATTTATAGCCCCTTTGCTCTAATTCTTCCACTAGAGATTTTATGAGATCGTGCTTTGCTGTATATAGCCCAACCTGATTGGGTAATGGTAGCAGACTGGTCAACATGCTTAAGTCTGCATCTGTCGAGGCGCCTCCGCTGTGCTGTGAAAAGAAATTCTTGAAGTAAACAGATCGATTCTTCAAGCTATGTAAAAATGGCATGATCGGCTTGCCGTTAATCTGGAAATCGACGGCTAGAGAGTCTAATGACTCAGCTTGTATGATAATAACGTTTGCACCCTTAAACCTGGGGATATTATCATTTCTTTTATTTTTTTTATTTATTTTCCCCGGGTAAGGTAGTGGTACGGTTTTGTGAAAAATTCTATATGTAAGGAGTTTTTTATACACTGGAGTTAAGCCAAAATATGAAACCGCTTCAGAACTCCTACCCAGCCAACTGGAATTAGAACCGAAGTAATTTCTGTACCTGTATGTTTGAATTTCATACAGGCCATAATAAATAAGAAGTACAAGCACCAGCATTGAAAATTTTATATAACCCTTGATTTCTCTTGTTTTTGCAAGCCTTAAAAACATATAGGTTAGGGATATGGTGCAGAATAATAAAAGGATTATAAACCACTCCTGAAATCCTAGTAATTGGTTATAAACCAATTTAACTAAAATGGAAAATGCTTCCATGCCCCCCATATTCATGGATTTAAGGAGGGTAATTTGGGGTATGGTACCGAAGTATTTGAAATAAATAAGAATTATTATTAGTGCGATAAAATATGACGAAATATAGATTATTGAATATAGATTTGCCAGCAGTTTATGTATCCGAACCATTGAAAGAGTAATTATGAAAACTAAGGGTGAGAATAAAGAATAAAGCAGTATTCGAAAAATGGCCAAAGGCCAGATAGTAAAATCATTTAGAGTTGCTTTCTGTATCTCAATCATTAATAGTAAATAGGGAATTGAAAAACCAACTACAATAAGAAAAAGAATAAATCCTTTTATAATATCTATTCTGTTTATTTGGTATCTAATATCCATAGATTCTTAAGAAAAAGTTAGGAATTTACAGTTGTTATCTTGACCCCTAATTGCGTGGACGGTATCCTCTAAATATAGGACTCTAACGATACTTACTTTAGCCCACATAATCAATTTACATTCTATAAGATAATTTATGCTATTAAATCTGCAATAAATTTACGTATACTTTCAGGTAACTTAAGTTATTTGTAGATCTTAACAATTAAGTAACGAATTAGCGTTAACATAACGGATTACAGTTATAAGGGGGGTAAGTCATGAGAGTCTTAATTTCTATTTTCTTTTTATGTTATTTTACCCTTTTCGCTTCTGCTCAGGAAGGTTTTATGAGAGACTACATTTCATCCGGAAAACCATTCAAGGTTGTATTTGGGTCTTACGGCTTTACAGATTTTAAGTGGATTGGTAGATGTGATCCCTATATAGCCAATACCCTGTGCGGGAAGACTTACACAGGGAGATACCTTCCTGAAATCCAGGCGTGGGAGTTTAAAACATTTAATGAATTAACGAAGAGAACCGAAATACTGATGTCAAAGGATTTGTCTAGGGGTGATCCAAATAACTATAATTTGATCATTTGGGATGAAGCATTCTCGTTTGATGAAAAGGGTAGGGTATTCCACCCTGGAGATGGAAAGGTTGCAAACCTATACGCGATTGAGTACTCCCCATCAAAGTACTACATTACAGAGTCAAAAAAGGGGCCGATAAATTTTAGAAATGAGGGATATGATCTTATTCTTCGTCAGGAATACGAAAAGGCAATCGATAGTTTAAATAGATCTATAGCGCTAAGCCCCAAATCCCCTCTCTCCTATCACTACAGAGGCTATGCCTATCTGAAAGAAGAGGACTACGATAGGGCAATAATGGACTTCGAAAGATCAATAAGCCTTGACCCAAATCTATCACACGCTTATGCAGGTCTGGCAGTCGCGCAAGTGGAACTCAAGGACTATCTAGGGGCTGTCGGAGCTGCAACAAGGGCTATAATTCTTAACCCAAAAGATGCGTCCAGTTACTACAACAGGGGTCTCGCCCACTATTACCTGAAGGAATATGAGAAAGCCTATAGAGATTTTGATGAAGCCTTAAAGTTGGATCCAACAAATCAAGACGCGAGGACGAACAGAGACCTGCTCTTAAAGAAAATGGGGAAGCAATAACTTTCACGGGAGAAGCGCATCTCAATAAGAAATAAAGAGAGAAGACATTACACTTTCCTTACTTATCAGATTTTTCTCCCTTTTCTTTCCGACAGAAATCCCGAAAGCATTTTTCGTTACAGGCGGTATATTGATCGTCGCACCTGGCTATTGGATCTTCTTGGAGTAGGTGAGCTTAAAGACCAGTTGGTGATTGTCGATATGGCAAGTGACAGTAAGAAGATTTTTTTAGAAACACCCAAGACAGCGCTTAATGACTAGATAAAAAACTCAATTGAATAGTTTCAAGCCCGTGCCATCGATTCAAGTAATCATCTGATTTCTAAGGTAGCAACTTCGGAATCGTAGTTTGCTCGAGTGTTATCCTCTTATATTGATAGCTTCTTAGTAAAGAACCGATATTAAAGTACCCTGAGGCCGTGGATTTGACGGCCTCAGGGCAAACAGGTGGAGAGGATAGGATGGAATTTAGTAATGCGTTATCATATATTTTGCCACTTTCAGATTGATCATGTTTTCAGTACATATTTGTTGCAAGTACCGTACCAAATTTGAATCGATTTTTTGTTTAATTATTAAAGGGAGTTATGTATGAAGATAGGATTCGAAGATAGATCAGTGCAAATATGCACTGTGTAAAATGTGTGATTTTGCACAGTATATTTGGGCTATTTTTTTAAATATTTATCTCAGCTAACATGTTGTCGGGTTTCACTATCAAATTAAACGAAAAATTCTCCCAATATCGAATAATGCGTAAATTTCCAAGACATGTTATGATGAGTTGTCTATTGCGAACTAAATAATAGAAGAGCCCCTAGCTAGGCGCTCACGTTTCTGGAGTAGGTGGCAACCAGGGGTAGGCGAGGGTTGCCTCGGGCTAAAAGATTTGAACAGTGATACATTAACATTATAGCCGTACTTTATCTGGTTTTGGTAAGATATTTAGAAATATTCGCGCCAAGATGCCTCATCTATCCAGCAACACCTTTGAGGAGTCCAATTGACAAAATGCATAATAGCATAAGGACTTGGAGTCATGAGAATTTATGTTATTCAACGAGTCCGATTTTAGCCCTAATAAAATCTCTAATAATCCGTTTTCCGGTAAGAAAATCCGGTTACAGTTTTAATGGATTTCCCAGAAAAATGTATGAAAGACAAATCATATTAACTACTCACAGGAATTGATCGAATTTAATGTAGTCTATGAATTTGTGGCATTTGGGTTCTTGGTGTTATCATATTAAGCAATACTTTTTTCAGCTATATCTTATGATAAAGAATGCGATAATGATAATCTTGCTTATTCTATTGTGTATATCTTCATATCTTTTACTTGGGACCAGGGTTCCTGAACTCATGTTCTGGGCCAAAAATGACAACAAGGGTATCGATGACTTGGGGGAAAGGGCGGGAAATATGGGAGAGACGATCGAAACATTGGGTCCGACGCCCACGGCTGAGGTGTCTGCTGAACCAACTGTCAGGCTTACCCTTGGACCTTCTCGTGCTGCTAACGAAGGAGCAGGTGCAAAAGAAATACATTTACAATATGAACTGATACGTCCTTCGTTTCTAGAAGTCTTAGATACGGGCGGTGATATAGCGGTCGAGATTAATCTCGAAACCGGTGAAACTATTTTCGGTAAGGACTATAATCCCGACGAGGCTTCCAAAGAATTTTGGAAGTCCCTCGCAAAGAACTATCCTGAAGTTTGTATATTAAAACATAACCGGGAATAACCCTCTTTGCATTCAGTTTAATTAGCTGGCTTATTTGGTCTATAGACTAAATTTATCATTTACATATTCAAATAGCCTGGTGCAAATAATAACAATATTTCACTGCTAATTGTTGAATTCAATCACGTGGGCTGATCGATTGATGAAGCGTTTTATCTTTTCCCGGTTTTAGCTTATTACCAGGGTTTTTTCAAGACTGCATCGCTGCAAGATTTGGCAATCCTAAACTTTAATGCCCTTTTTGCTGGAATGTGTATCGTCTCACCGGTTGCAGGGTTTCTTCCCATACGAGCCTTGCGATTTACGACTACAAGTTTTCCAATACCGGGGATAGAAAAAGAGTTCTCTGCCTCCCTACAAGCTATTGTTGCAAGCTCGTTTAATACATCATCGGCTGACTTTTTAGTTATCCCCGTCTTTTGAGCGAGTTCACCGGCTAATTGCGACTTTGTCATTTGCTTTGCCATTATAAGATTTCCTCCTGTAACGCGTTTTTTTGCTATTAGCTCAAGATCTAAATTAGTATCCCATTATCACACGAAATACCGGTCTTTGTCAAGCAACGGAGTGGTTTAAAGTTTCACCTTTATGATTGTCCTAGCTTCTCAAAATATTGTTTTTTTTCTTTTGCTTACTGTGTATAATCCTTAACCATCTTGAGAATAATAAGAATTGAGAAAAAAGATCTAGAGAGAAAAGTAATTGGATTAAGAAGTAAAGAATTGCAGAAGGAATTCAAGCTCCGAACTTCAGTTGATAAAATTGTCAATGATGTTAAAAGAAATGGCGATCGCGCTCTTTTCAAATACACCAAGAAATTTGATGAATTCGTATTATCAGAAAAAAATGTGACGGTCTCGCGGGAGGAGATCGAGCGTGCAAAACGGGCTGTTTCAAAAGAAATTAAATCATATTTGAGGATAGCAGCTAAAAGGATAAGGGAATATCAGAAGAATAGACTTCCCCGCGGAAAGACTTTCACAGATTCTTTAGGAAACAGGCTTGGCTGGGTAATAAGACCGATTGAGAGGGTAGGGATTTACATTCCTGGCGGTAAAGCCTCATATCCATCGACAGTGCTAATGACAGCAATCCCGGCAAGGGTTGCGGGCGTTGAAGAGATACGCCTTGTTACGCCTTGTCCAAAAGGTGTAATAAATTCAGAGGTTCTCTTTGCTGCCTCAATTGCTGGAGTCGATTCTATTTACAAAGTTGGTGGTGCTCAAGCGATTTCGGCTCTTGCTTATGGGACTGAATCGATTCCAAAGGTGGATAAGATAGTAGGTCCAGGAAATATTTATGTTACGATCGCAAAAAAGCTTGTTTTTGGTGATGTTGACATTGATATGATTGCTGGTCCGAGTGAGGTCTTGATAGTTTCAGATGGGTCCCTGCCTGCTGAATGGGTGGCGGCAGACCTATTGGCCCAGGCAGAGCACGATGAATTAGCTGTACCTATACTTGTAACAAACTCAATCCGATTTGCAAATGAAGTCGATCAACAATTGTCAATCAGACTCAAGACACTGACGAGGAAGATAATAGCTAAAAAGGCTATTGACAGACAGGGGAAAATATTTGTCGTTGATACTCTTGAGGATGCTGCAAGAGTAGCAAACGTGATTGCCCCCGAACATTTAGAGCTCTGTGTAAGAAGTCCAAGGTCTATTTTAAAGATGATAAAAAATGCTGGCGCTATATTCTTGGGCAACATGTCGACTGAAGCCTTTGGGGATTATGTCGCCGGTCCAAGCCATGTACTTCCGACGGGTGGTGCTGCCAGATTTTCATCGCCACTGAGTGTTTTCGATTTTTTGAAGATGCCTAGTTTGATATCAATATCGAAGAAGGGTTTTAATAGACTCTGCAATGCAGTGGTGGGTTTAGCAGAAAGTGAGGGTCTCGAGGCTCATGCTATTTCGGTTAAAGTTCGTTGCAAATGTTAACTATTTTGGCTTATAAGATATTGGGTTGATTATCGGCATTTTTAAGTAGGTATAAACTAGACTCGCGATTTTAAGTGGTGACAGGCTTTGGTAATTAGATGCTCATTTTGCGGCGTTTCATCGGAGAAATCACAGACAATCTATGAAAGAAAGGGTTATTCAGTTTGTTCGGATTGCCTTATCTTAGTAAGAGAGATACTGGCTGAATTCTCTAAGGGGGAAGTATTTCAGGGTAGAGGAAGATGCTCATTTTGTGGAGAGGAGCATAGCGGTGAAAGATTGGTTTTTCGGGGTAAAAATGCAAAAATTTGTAATGAGTGCGTAAGGCAGGGAGAAAAAGAGATAAAAGGATTTGACAGTACTGCTGCTGTAAGTTCTAAGAAATCCAGAGGAGAGGACGGCCTAGTTAACTCGAGGGTGAGAAAGGCAATACGCGATCTCTCTCCATACACGGGTCCGGAAATTGAATGTCCGATTAAGCTTGACGGAAATGAAAGCCCATTTACTCTACCGCCCGATGTATTGGATAAGGTGCTGGCGGCGATAACAAAAATTCCCATTAACAGATATCCTGACCCAGGTGCGGTCGGCTTGAGAAGAAAGCTCTCGCAGATAACTGGATTTCCCTTGGAGGGGATCGTATTGGGAAACGGGTCCGACGAGTTAATCGCGATGCTCCTAATAACCTTTTCCGGAGGGAGTGGAAAGGTGCTTGTGCCTATGCCCACATTTTCAATGTTTAAGTTATCCACCGTAGCCCTGGGCTTGGAACCATTAAGCGTGCAGCTTGACCGATATTTTGACATTGACCTCGGGAAAATGTTGAAGGTCTTAAAGTATAATAATCCCGATTTAACCTTTCTTGCGTCTCCTAACAATCCTACAGGCAACAGTTACAGTGAGGACAGGATCGTCGGAATTATAGAGAATTCAAAGGGTGTTGTTGTTATAGACGAGGCTTACACTGACTTCTGTGGTAAATCACACCTACCCCTAATAGATAAATATGAAAATCTTGTAGTTCTCAGGACAATGTCAAAGGTGGGTTTCGCAGGAATCAGACTGGGAATATTATTTGCTAGGAATCATCTAGTAAAAGAGATTAACAAGGTGCGCCTTCCGTATAATATTAATCTATACAGTCAGAGGATAGCGGAGGTAATCCTCGAAAATTTATCCTTTGTTGGTGAAAACATCCAGCTGGTTACGAGGGAAAGGGAGAGGATATTTAAGCAGCTTAAAAAGATACCCGGAATTGAGGCATTCCCGAGCGATGCAAACTTCATACTGATGCGGGTAATCGATGCCGAAGCTGTTCACCAGGAGTTGATAAATAGGGGAATAATTGTCAGAAACTTTAACTCTCCGGGAAGGTTGGAAAACTGCCTACGAGTGACTATTGGCACGCCCGGTGAGAACGATTCATTTATCAGAGCATTAGAAGAGATTGTTTCCCCTCAATTTTCCTGATACTGCATAGCCTATCCAAAAAACAAGACACCCAAGAGGAAATAGGTACCCAATCTTAGTGTAAAGCGTAATGTTGCCATTCAAAATCGCGACCTTTCCCTCCAGATTTGTTTCTTTGAAGATTTCTGTTTTCTCAACAACCCTTCCGACAGGATCGATTATTGCACTGATTCCGGTGTTTGTCGCCCGGATCAAATATCGCCTAGTCTCCACGGATCTGGGTATAGAAAGAAGAAGGTGTTGATAAGGGGCGTAGGTCTTTCCAAACCAAGCATCGTTTGTGATATTGACGATCAGGTTGGCCCCCATTGCTGTGAATTTTCTGCTGAAAGAAGGGAAAATGTCCTCGTAACAGATAAGAGGAGCGATCTTGAGCCCATTCTCCTTTATTTCAAACAACGTGAGGTCATTGCCAGGTATGAAATCACCAGATGCGGGGCTTAATTTTTTTAATGAGGGAAAAATATTTGAAAATGGCAAGTATTCGCCGAAGAGTAAGAGCTTAATCTTATGATATCTGCCAAGTATTTTCCCATTTGAGTCAGTAAGGAATGCAGTATTATAATTTTTTATGCCATTCAACTCCATTACATCAGACAGGTTGTCCTTTATCTCAAACGATAATCCACCTACTATGAAGTAAGTTCCCGGTATATCCGGAACCGCAATACTTCCTCTCTCGATGAGTTCATCTGATGAAGTTGGTATCCATGCTTGTATGGCGGTTTCCGGCCAAATTATCAGGTCTGGCGGGTTCAGCGCTTTAGACATCGACTTGTGTCTCTTGGAAATAATATCTTGGTTAATTTCGTCCTTCTCAAAGAAATCGAAATTGGCCTGCACCAGTCCCACACTTAGCTTTGGGGCCTCTGACATCAATTTATTTTCTGTTTCTACCCTCCAAAATCCATACGACACGGTGAGGGTAATCAGAATAACAGAAATTATAATTTCGTGATAAGGCATTTGATTCTGCTCTTTGATAGATATGTAAGCTCTCATAAGCGTTACATTTAGAAGTACGATTAAAAAACCAACTGCGTAAATACCAAATAAGTCGGACACCTGAATCATTAGGGGGAAACTGGCCTGGGGGTTTGCGATTGTATAGGGAAATAGAAAAGGAAATAGGAATTCAACCGAAGTCCATATTGAGGCTATTGCTAATGCTGAGGATATGCCTCTTTTCGTTAGCAGGTGGAGTTTTATTGTAAGATATGAGAAAATTCCGAACGATAAGCCTGTAAATGCGCTTAGTATTAAGAGAAAGGGTAGGCTAACCGGAAAAGGATAACCCCCGAATCTTGAAAGAGTTCCAATCAGCCAGTAAAAACCCAATGAATTCACTACAGTGCCCGCCCATGTACCGAGTACTAAGGCATTCATAGGACTTTTATCTTTTAGCGCAATAAGAAGTGGAATTAGAAGAAACCAGGAAACGATTCCAGAATATGGAACCATAAATGTGGCTGCGAAGAGCACTCCAGAGATGCTTGAAAGAATAATGTCGATTTTTTTAATATTGGCCATCTCTTCGATTAAAAGATACCTGGATTTATAAATTCAACTGGGGGTATAAATTTAGTTTTAGATAGGGATATAGTATAAATCGTATAAGCTTAGTGTCATCGATAATTATCGCTTTTTTCTCGCGCTCGAGATCTTCGGTGCAGCCTGCGGGTTCAGCGAGTTTATCTGAATGAGCTTAATCGCCCCGACTGCAATCAATACGATAGCCATCACTTGGGCAACAGATAGGTGTGGAATAGGGCTTTGAGTTGTTGATCTGATAAATTCTATGAGAAACCTTTCAAAGCCTGCAAGAATGAAATAGGTTGAAAATAACCATCCGTTGGGGGCTGGCTTTTTCCTGATTTTCCAAATTATAAGGAAAACCACCGTCATCGCGATTACCTCATAGAGCTGAGTCGGATGTACCCTCTCAGTGGTGGGCGGGAGACCTTTTGGGAAAGAAATCGCCCAAGGTAGATTTGATATTATTCCGTAATCGTCTCCGACCAGAAAACAACCTATGCGACCGATTGCGTACGCCAAGGCAAGCGAAGGAGAAATTGCATCTCCAATCATCCAGAAGCTTGTCTTGCTCCTCTTTGCGACAATTAATAATAGTATTACAGCGCCGATAAATCCGCCATAGAAGGTAAGGCCTCCCCTTGAAAATAAGTAACCCAGGGGGTTACCAATGACTTGAGATATTGGAACATTTTCAATTACGTAGAGAATCTTTGCTCCACCAATTCCGCCTATTATTATTGCAAGAAATGCATTGCTTAGGAGTTTCTCGGTAAGACCCTTTCTCTTGAATTCAAATGATGACACCCAGTATGCCACAAGGAAGGCAATGGCAGCCATTAACCCGAATGAAGATATTTCAAAGTTTCCGATTTTAAATAGTTCTGGATACAATCAAGTCACCTGTTTTTCTTTTCTAGATTACTTCTTAGAATTTGAATCCTTTTTTTCAGGTCATTATTTCTTCTCGCCAGATAAAAGATTGATGAAAACAACAACAACCAAAGGAAAATTTGAACAACCAGTATCACAAGCATGCTATTCATAAAGAGTTCTCCCAAAGGATTTGATCAGATTAACTTTAGGCTTAACTAATCTACAGTCAAAGTGAGAAATTCGCAACAGCAGGGCATTGAAGATCGGTCTTGAAGTCATGCTCAAAAGTAGGTAGATTCATTAGCTAATATGCTTACTTCTCCGGTATTGGTTCTCAACCGTTATTTTGTTCCCATCACGATAACCAGCGTCAAAAGGGCTTTTGTAATGCTTTATTGTGGTGTTGCAAAGGCTGTGGGTGGTAATTATGAGACCTTTGATTTTGATTCATGGAGTCAGGTTTCTGCACTCAGGGAAACTGATTGTATTATGACTGTAAGCAGTGTTATAAGGGTGCCGAGGGTGATCATGACTATCAGGTATGATGGTATGTTGAGGAAGGAAGCAAAATTTAACAGAATTAACATATTTAGAAGGGATGGTGGCAGGTGTCAGTATTGCGGCGCCAAATTCTCCCGTTCTGACCTTACGATAGATCATGTGATTCCCAGATCGCTTAATGGAAAAAGTGTCTGGGAAAATGTCGTGTGTTGTTGTATAGAATGCAATCGCAAGAAAGGGGGCAAGACGCCGGAGCAGGTAAGAATGAAGCTTAAAAGCAAACCTAAAAAACCTCTTTGGGATCCTTTTTCCAATATATATATAAGGGCTGTAAGGTATAAGGAATGGGAACCGTTTCTCAGCTTTGTCGATGTTTCTTACTGGAACGTTGAACTGGAAGAGTAATAAGTTCCATTTAATCTAATGTTGTTACTCATCCAGAAGAAATTTCTTGAATATACGATTTGGAGTGAAGGACGTTTAAATAGGTTTCATGTAATTGTGTATTTTATTAATTGGAGGCAGTGATGAGATATAGTGTTACGAGATTAATAGCTATACTTTTTCTTATTTCTTCTAGCCCGATTTATGCTCAGATCATTCTACCCCCGATTCATGGACCAATCGTAGATAAGATATACATATTCATACCAGATCTAAACAGCCTCAGTGGTTCCGATCCAAGGGCGAAAGAGTTCGTCGAGGTTGTTAGGAATGATCTAATAAACACTGGCCTTTTTGATGTGAAGGGGGGTACGCTGATGACCAGTGGTGATCTCATAAATTTCCAACCGTTGTTTGAAGCTGGCGCTGAGGCATTTATCAAGGGCGATTACTCTTCTTCAGGTGGTCGGATAAAGTTTGACTTATCCCTTTATGATGTTGCTGGTGAGAATCGTCTTCTTGCCAGATCTTATGAGGCCAGCACTGGGCGGGTAAGAGAAGCTGCCCATAGGTTTTCAGACGCGGTTATGAAGGAGCTTACGGGATTAGATGGATTTTTTACATCTAGAATAGCTTTTGTGTCTGGGAGTAGAAATAATAGGAACCTTTACGAGATGGATTACGATGGAGAGAACATAAAGCGGCTTACCAATCATGGCGCACTTGTGATGTCTCCAAGTTGTTCTCCCGACGGATCAAAGATAATTTTTAACTCTGATAAGGTATGGGATCAGGACTTATATGTAGTTACTCTGACTCCGAGCGTTTCCGAACAAAGGCTCACACGTGCTTTCAAATTGGAGCAAAGCCCCGAATGGTCTCCCAGTGGGAGAAAAATCGCTTATAGCGCTAATGGGGATATAGTTATTGCCAATCCCGATGGGAGTGGTGCCGTTGATATTACTGGTAACCAGCGTTTTATCGATGTCTCCCCTACTTGGTCGCCCAGTGGGAGGCAAATAGCATTTGTATCCGACCGTGCCGGAACCCCCCAAATCTATGTAATGAATTCAGACGGTAGTAGTGTCAGAAAAGTCTCTTCGGGTGGGTACTCCACTGACCCTTCCTGGTCCCCAAATACGGAAGTCAACAGGATCGCATTTGTGAAGGTTGAGGGCGCTGAGGCCAACATATTTACAGTAAGTCCGGACGGTTCAGATGAGCAAAGACTCACCTGGGCGTCAAGGAGAAATGAAAACCCCACTTGGTCGCCAGACGGGCACTATATTGCGTTCAGTTCAACTAGGGGTGGCCATAAGGATTTATTCATGATGTACTTGAATGGTCAGAATCAGCGTCCTTTGACAAACGGGGGGGACGTTTTATTTCCGACCTGGTGCAAATAGATCAAGATCTGGTTAATCAATGGGATAGATGTTTTATTTTTATTCTGATATTAGTGCCTGGTGTTTTAATCGATTTTTATTAGGGTTCTGGACTAAGAGATTGAGGATCTTTATTGCAGCTCTAATCCCCCCTGAAATTAAACTAGCCATGAAGAGTTATGTGGAATCGATAAAGTCCCATTGGGAAGGGGTTAAATGGGAGAGCTACGAGAAATTTCATGTAACGCTTAAATTTTTAGGTGAAGTAGATGAGTCGAAATTAAGTGATGTTGAAAAATCTTTGAGAGCGGGCGTTCAGGGAGTCTCCCCTTTCGAAATGGCGATTAAAGGTTTCGGCGGTTTTCCAAGTCTGAGAAGGCCGAGGGTCCTTGTTATAGATTTGTATAATAATGATGACCTATTGAAATTTCAACTTGAGTTGGAAGAAAGACTCGAAGGTATTGGATTTGCCAGGGAAAATCGTAAATTTAAATCTCATATAACAGTCGGAAGAATCAAAGGATATTCAAGTGTACGAGGTTCTTTCCCAGGCCCAACCCCCCTTTCATTCAAGATATCGGAAATTGCCATAATGAGGAGCATACTCCATAACAAGGGGTCCGAGCATACTGGACTTTCTATTTTTTCATTGAATGAATAGATCTTTATTTACGTATGCAGAAGGCGTTTGGAAATTAATCTGTAAAATATGCTAAATTAGTTTATTAAGAAATCGGTATTTCTCATGAAAACGCTTCGTGATTTATCGATTTCATTTGACAATGGACTAAAAATTAGGAACAAATTATGGGTTAGAATTGGGAGGGTTATAAATGCAGGCTATTATCAAAACTGGCGGGAAGCAGTATAAGGTCAGCCCTGGTCAGATAGTGAATGTTGAGAAACTTACTGGAAATGTTGGCGATAAGGTTGAGTTTGATAAGGTGCTTTTTGTTTCAGATGAAAGCGGGAAAACAAAAGTTGGGACTCCTTTTGTTAAGGATTCCAAAGTAACGGGAAAGATTCTCGGCGGTGTTAAGGGTGAAAAAATTATAGTTTTCAAATTTAGAAGAAGAAAGGGATACAGAAGAAAAACGGGTCATCGTCAAAAGTTTACGTCGGTTGAAATAACTGAGATCGAAGGCTAGGAGGGAATTTTATGGCTACTAAAAAAGGAGGGGGCAGTACAAGAAACGGAAGGGATAGCGTAGGGAGGAGGTTGGGCGTGAAGAGGTTTGGAGGGGAATTTGTTAGGGCTGGTAACATACTTGCAAGACAGAGGGGAACCAGCTTTCATGCCGGTGCAAATGTAGGTACCGGTCGGGACTTCACGCTGTTTGCCCTGATCGATGGGAAGGTCAAGTTTGAAAGATTTGGAAAGGAAAGAAAAAAGATAAGCGTTGAACCTGTCGTGCCGTAATTTTTTTAGATTTATTCTTATAACTACTCAAGAGTTGTTATTTCATGTTAGTTTTTTCTTTTAAAATCCATTACCTTTTCCCACTTTTTATTAGGTCTACCTGATCGATTTCTTTGCAGGTTTTTATAATAAAACGTGAGAGTTATATAGTGACCGTGATACCTGTTGGTAATTATCAAGATTCGTGGGTAATTCCCAAAAACCCCTTTTCTTGTAGATCAAGCTTCGGTAGTTCTTTACTAGATTAAATTTTCTTTGTATTATGAAGAATTATTTTATGTATTCAGTTGAGAAATTAGTCTTGAGAATGTCTGAAATTAACTGCACAATTTTAAAGGGCAAAATAACAAATTGTCAATCTGACTTGATTTTCCTACTGGGAGACTTATAGATTTGTCTAAAAGGAAATTGGTCATTTCAGCTACTAAGGGTTTGGTTTTATTAACAATAATTATATTAATAATATCCGCGGTATTATCAGTATTTAACTCTTATTTATACACAAAGAGATTTGAGAAGCTCGAGATTAAGGAAATAAAAGCACTATTTGAAAACGAGATTGATTTTTCTCGTGTAGCGAGAAATCTGTTACAAAGCAGGAGCGAAGTTGCCTACGTGAAGCTTAAGAACGAAAGTGGTGGTCTGGAAGAGAGTTTTGGTACTGAAAACGGAGAAGGAATTAATGATATCGAAATTAATACCCAGGAAAATAAGATAATAGTGGTTGGTTTAAGAAGGGCTCTTGACAAAGATTTAATCATTTCCAATGCGGTCTGGAGTATTTTAGTTGGGGTTGGACTCGTACTTATATTCCTCTTGCTATTTATTCAATTTTCTTCTGATCAGAGTCAAAATCTTGAAAGGCTAATATCGGCGATGAAGCGTGTTTCTCCAGACAATCTTGACATGAAATTGGCAATAAATGAATCGATTCAAGACGACGTTGCTATGATAAGGGCTTATGACAGTTTTAATCAAATGATCAACAGGCTAAAAAGAAAAGGAAAGGCACCTGAAGCTGAAGAATCTATTAATTTTGAGCCTAAGGTTTTGATATCAGAGACCGAAGAAAATTCGAATTTGAGAGCTGTGACAGCTTTAGTAACCAAGATTTCTAATTTTGCGAATCTATTAACACAAATCGATTCGGTGGAATTTACAAACTTCTTGACAGAGTACAGAAAGACTGCTTCCTCAATTGTCTCCGATTACGATGGAACTATTGAAGCATTACTGCAGGAAGAAATCGTGGCTCTCTTCAACGCACCAGACGAGCAAGATAACCCCGAGCTGAGGGCTGTCTGCGCTGCTGTTGAGGTTCTTCAAGTACTTGCCAACATGAATAAGAAGAGGAAAGCGGAGGGTAAAGATCCTATTAGTGGTAAGGTTGGAATTGCCGTAAGGCCAATTCAGTTTTATAACCAGGCCGGTGTTCCACAGGGAGTCAAGGAAGTCATTTCAGAAGCCAGGATGTTGAGTGGTAACGCCCCACTTTGGAAGGTAATCGTTTCAGAAGGTGTTTATGGTACCATAAAGGATCATGTCGAAGTAAAGGAAATCCCTTGGGGAAATCAACAGTTATATTCAATAGTGTCCGTCGAAGAGGGAATAATTAACGTTTAACTCGCGAATTCTCGGTATGTCGGTTGATAGGGGGTGTCCGCTCTCCCTACTCTTGTAGGGACTGATTTCCACATCAGTCCTTGTGTCTGGGAGGAGGCGCTACCTTGGTTTTTTAAAGTACGAAAAATGCCGTGATTTCCCTGAGGCTCGCTGCACCGTCATTCATCGACTATCTGTCATTTATTTTTCACTTTCTTTGTCTTGATACAAAGAAACAAAAATCAAGGCTGTCCAAAAATTAGCTAAAAATCATACGCTCCGACTGAAAAATTTAATCCGACCACAACCCGCAAATTTTCCTTAACGTCTCCGCTTCTGATTTTCTTAACGCAATTTTTGGAATGCCAATGACACTGCAAACTTCAGTGTCGTCATGGCGAAATTTGCCCTTCGATTTACCCGTGATAAACTCCGAGGTTGAAGCAATCTCTTTTTCTTCGTGTGTTGGGTTCCTTCACCCCACGCAGCAACTGAACAGACTCTGTGTGTTTATCTGCTGATATCCTGCAGCGTGCTGCGGGGCTATTCGTTCAATTGGGACTCTTTGAATATTACATGTCATAGAGCGATTTGTGATCTGATTGAACCTGATTATTTTCAATGATTCTCTCTAGTTATACAATTAATCTTTGAACCCTCTCATTTTCAATGTTAACATTTTGTTTAGTTAGCGAATTCCCTGCAGCTTGCTGCAGTGTTATTCATTAACCTACGATAGATGTAGGATTTTTGTTTAAGCGTTGGCGAGTATATCAATATGAACAAAATTAATATAAAAAACCTTTGTCCAGAAGAGCTGGAAGACTTGGTAAGTAGCTTCGGTGAAGAGCCCTACCGTGCCCGTCAGATCGGAAAATGGATATACAGGAAAGACGCTGATTCATTTGACCAAATGACTGATCTACCTAGGCGCTTTATAGAGACTCTAAATGATTCTTTTTTGTTGCAACAATCGCTTGTTCCTTTAGATGAGAGGTTATCTTCCGACGGAACCAAAAAATATCTTTTCCAGCTATCCGATGGGAAGAAGATAGAAAGCGTTCTAATTCCGGAAAAGAGCAGATATACCCTTTGCATTTCTACTCAAGTGGGATGCGGCTTGGGTTGCACATTCTGCCTTACCGGGAGGGTTGGTAAGATAAGAGATCTCAAAGCTTCAGAGATAATTGATCAGTACCTCTTGGTTAACAAATTTAATTCTCGTTGTATTACCAATGTGGTATTCATGGGGATGGGGGAGCCTCTCGATAACCTTGGAAATACGGTGAGGGCCATAAAAACATTCACTCATGAGGATTTTGTCGGAATATCACCAAAGAAGATAACCGTGTCAACTTCGGGACTGGCTCCTCAGATCAGAGAGCTCGGAAAGCAAATCTCTGTTAATCTATCCGTGTCGCTTAATGCCCCTTTGGACGAGCTCAGGAATAAAATTATGCCCATAAACAGAAGATATCCGATTGCAGCACTAATTAACGCTAGTAGAGATTTCCCCGTGCCCAATAGAAAGACCCTGACTTTCGAGTATGTCCTTATTAAAGGGCTGAATGATTCTGATGAGATTGCGACGACACTTGGAGAGCTTCTAAAAGGGATAAGGTGTAAGGTAAATCTTATACCATTTAATGAGGCTTTTCCCCTGCCGTATGAAACACCGAGTAGCGAAAGAGTATTCAGTTTTCAAGACATATTGATTTCTTATGGTATAAACGCAAGAATTAGAAAGAATCGTGGACGTGATATACTCGGGGCTTGCGGGCAGCTTGCGGCAGACTATCCGACTGCAAAAGACCGGACAAAACAAAAAATTAGACAGAGAATGAATTGATTATAAGCCCATGAAAGGCTCAGAAATAAGAAAACAATTTTTAGAATATTTTGTGGGCAAAGGCCACAGGATCGTGAAGAGTTCGTCTTTGATACCAAAGAACGATCCCACACTCCTTTTTACAAATGCGGGGATGGTTCAGTTTAAGGATGTTTACTTGGGAGTGGATAAAAGGGACTATAAAAGGGCTACATCTGCCCAAAAATGCCTGAGGGCGGGTGGTAAGCATAGCGATCTCGAAAATGTGGGATACACTGCAAGACACCATACCTTCTTTGAGATGCTTGGCAATTTTTCGTTCGGTGATTATTTCAAGAATGAAGCGATAGATTTCGCATGGGAATTAATCACAGAGATTTATAAGTTACCAACGGACAGGCTGTGGGCTACTGTGTATGAGGAAGACGATGAAGCGTATGATATCTGGAATAAAAAGATCGGGCTAAGTTCCGACAGAATAGTGCGTCTAGGGGAAAAGGATAATTTCTGGGCTATGGGTGAGACTGGCCCATGTGGTCCGTGCTCTGAAATAGTAATCGACCAGGGCGAAAGCCTTGGTTGTGGTAAAGAGGATTGTAGAGTGGGGTGTGATTGTGACCGCTATTTAGAACTATGGAATCTTGTATTCATGCAGTATGTCAGGGATTCATCGGGAAAACTAACTAGCCTTCCTAATCCTAGTATCGATACAGGGATGGGACTCGAAAGAATCACCGCTATCATTCAAGGTGTAAAAAGCAATTATGATACAGATCTCTTACGTGGAATAATTCGGGATATTGAGGAGATAGTTGGGAAATCTTACCGGGTAGATCCTCCGACAGATATATCGATGCGTGTCATTGCAGACCATGCACGAGCTGTAACATTCTTGATTTCAGACGGGGTTCTCCCTTTAAACGAAGGACGAGGATATGTGCTCCGGAGGATTCTGAGGAGAGCCGTTCGTCATGCAAGAATGCTAGACATTAAAGAGCCTTTTCTCTATAAATTGGCTAATCGGGTAAAGGACATCATGAAAGATTCTTATCCGGAGATTGAAGAAAGAATAGGTCTTGTTGAAGAGGTAGTGAGAAACGAAGAGGTGAGATTTTTAGAGACAATCGACAGGGGTCTTGATCTGTTGAACAGTGAGGTTCAAAAGAGGAGTAAGCAGAAGATACTGCCTGGAAACGTTGTGTTTAAGCTCTATGATACATACGGTTTTCCGGTTGACTTAACCGAGGATATAGCCAAGGAGCATGGCCTTGAAATCGACAGTGCAGGTTTTGAGAAGGAGATGGAGAAGCAAAAGAAACAGTCCCGGCTGGCTTGGAAGGGTCCTGGCGAGGAAGAGCTTACCCCTGTATATAAGGAGTTTGTGGCCGGTGGGCTCAGTGTAATTTTCACCGGGTACGAGAAGACTACGGACACCGGAAGGATTACGGCCATAATTAGTAATGGAGGACTCGTTGATAGCATTAACGCGGGGGAGAGTGGAGAGCTGATAACAGACACAACTCCCTTTTACGGAGAATCCGGTGGGCAGGTAGGGGATAAGGGGATAATTAATAGTGATTCAGGGAGTGCCAATGTTCTCGATACAGTAAAACCTTTCTTTAACCTCATCGTGCATCATATAGTTGTCAAGAAAGGAACCTTATGGGTTGGTGACAAGGTGGAGCTAAGTGTTGATAACCGCCTCAGATATGGGGCAAAGACACATCATACAACTACGCATATGTTGCACGCTGTTTTGAGGGAATTACTGGGATCACATGTCAGACAGGCTGGGTCACTGGTTGCACCTGAAAGGTTAAGATTTGATTTTACACATTTTTCTCCGATAGATGAGGATACAATCCGGAGAATCGAGGATACGATAAACGATAGGATCCGATGGGATGATGAGGTTACTATTCAAACTGATGTTCCCTATGATGAGGCAATTGCTCGTGGCGCGACTGCGATATTTGAAGAAAAATACGGAGACAGGGTCAGGGTCGTAACTATCGGTGATTATAGTAACGAGCTTTGCGGAGGCACTCATCTTCACACATCTGGAGAGGTTGGACTCTTCAAAATATTGCATGAGACTTCATCGTCTGCGGGGATTAGGAGGATAGAGGCTGTTGCAGGGGAATCAGGATGGAAGTTTATAAGAAAACAGGAAGAAACACTTAACGAGGCTTCTGATCTCCTAAGGGTTCCTAAATCCGATTTGATTCCAAGGTTAAAAAAGATCATAGAGGAAAACATTAGCATTAAAGATGAAGTAAAGCTATATAAAAGCAAGATGATAAGCAGCAAAGTGGGGGAACTTCTTGAAAGGGTGGAAAAAATAAACGGCATAAATGTTCTCTCTGCTGAGATTCCCGGAGAAGGTCCGGAGGACTTGAGAAAGGTTTGGGATGATATTAGGGCAAAATTCAAAAACGGTATTGCTGCCTTGGGGTGCAGGAGTGATGGGAAGGCGTATATTCTAATAGGTGTTACAAAGGAATTGATTGATAAATACCATGCGGGAAAAATTGTTAAGGAGCTTGCCAGTATAATTGGAGGAGGCGGTGGTGGAAGGGCTGACATGGCCCAGGCTGGGGGCAATATGCCTGATAATTTAAACGTTGTATTACGTAAGTTTTATGACATTGTTTCCGGTAAATAAGGGATTGGTTTGCTGTTGAGGAACAGTGAGTGACAGACTATTTAGTTACGCCCTTCTTTTCCAGAATAGTTTTAATCTTTTGTAACGCAGAACTCTCAATCTGTCTTACCCTTTCCCTTGAAATGTTGAGTTCTGATCCCAGTTCCTCGAGCGTTAGGGGATTTTCCGAAAGGATTCTACTTTTTATTATATATCTTTCCCTATCTTTCAAGGAATCCATAGCGATATCAAGACCGCTTCTGAGATTTTCCTCCTCCTCATTCTTGGAAATCAGGTCTTCTTGATTTGTCAGGTCATCCACTAGAAAATCTAGGTGCGTAGATTCGTTGTTTGCTGTCAGCTCAGCATCTAGCGACAGGTCTTTTGTACCAATTCTCTGGTCCATCTCAACTACTGCTTCATCCGATACGCCTAGTTCTTCTGCGAGGTTTTTGTATTCGTCTGGACTGAGGATTTCTTCAGTATAATCCATTTTTTGTTTTGTCGAGCGAAGCTTATAGAAGAGCTTTCTCTGCGCCTGGTTGGTTCCAATCTTGACCAGACTCCAGGACTTGATAACGAAGTTCTGGATATAGGCCCTTATCCACCAGACGGCATATGAGATGAGTCGATAACCCTTGGTCGGGTCGAACCCTTTTACGGCATGCATCAGCCCGATGTTCCCCTCCTGGATCAGATCCATCGGGTTTAATCCATAGTTTTTATAGGTGTTTGCTATTCGCACAACAAATTTGAGATTTGAGGTAATGAGTTTCCTCGCGGCTTCAAGATCGCCGTACTTTTTATAACGAATCGCAAGCTCATATTCTTCTTCTCGACTGATGATGGGGTAGTTGCTTAACTCCGCAAGATATCGCTCTAAAGAGGTTGTATGAGCGGGAAGTGACTTTTTTAAATTTTCCTTTTCTTTGATATCTTCGTTAACTTCGGCCATGTTTTCCCGGTCGACTGCCTTTTGTTATAAAGCAACTAATTATAACCGAGTTTAGTAGAACTCCATAATCTTTGCGTAGCAACAAATACCCTTCGAACACACCTGCAAAGGCCTTGCCAGCGACACTCATCGGCTGTCAGATCGTGCGAACGGGGACCGGTAACCCACTTCCCCCTTTTAGGGGGAAGACTAAGAAGGGGGTGTTTGCTTTAAATGTAGCGGACATCTATTTTCTCTTTTCGACTATACTGAGGCCTCACGGCCGATTAGCTCGCACCGCGATTTCGTGACCCCCCCCAACGAATCAATGTATGAAATTATAAACAAACGCGATCACACCGAGCCCTGAGCATGTCCTGAGTTCATCGAAGGGTCTAGTCGAAGGGTCGAAGTGTGAACAAAGGTAGTATCATCCTTCGATCCCCTCGCGTATGCTCAGGACTAGGCCGTCCAAAAATTTAGCGAAAATCCTCCTTAATCCTCCTTTACAAAAGGAGGAAACCAAGTAAGGACGCAGCTTCTGAGAATTAGCGCTCCACCTCTGATCCTCCCCTTTTACAACGGGGAGTTAGAGGGGATTTTTAACGTCTCCGTTTCTGATTTTCTTAACGCAATTCTTGGAATGCCAGTCAGACTGTAAACCTCTGTCCCGGCATTGATGACAGGCAGTCACACGTCATTCCCGCGGATTACCCGATAGAGGCATTCGAGTACAAGCGTAAGCGGGAATCCAGGCTTGCTCCCATTCCGCCTTTGCGAGGAGTGTTATCCCGAAGCAATCTCCTCTTTTCTTACCTTTCTTGGACTCTTTGTCCCATTCGGGTCACGCGTCCCGTCGATTGGACTCAGGGCGGGGTTTCCCCTAACGTTTGATCACGTCACCCCATGGGTAGGCAACGAGTCTTGCTCGTTGCACAATAACCGGCCGGAGAGCAGGTACATAGGTTTATCCATGCGGGGTTGGAAAACCCCGCCTATCTCAGGGCGGGCCCTTCGACTTTGCCTCAGGACATGCTTGCTCGTGACAAAAAAGATTGGCACAAAACCTTTACCTCAGCTAACATGCTCAAGTAAAACATGGTATTCAAATGAAGAAAAGAAGCAAAACAGAAGTTGAAATACGAAATATCCTAAGTGAGATACTTTTGCATTCACTAAGGAGTAGGACAAAGGTCAATATTCTCAATTTGATCATTAAATATTGCGGTAAGGCAAGTGACCACACCATTGATAGAATTTACTTGAAAGACTTACTTGAAAAGAAGGCGAATTCGGATTGGGTTGGATTCAATTGGAAGCACCTTTCTAAAGACGATCACTTAAAGAGTCTATTTGTCTTTAGTTCCGGAGACTCGCTGAAGTTAAAAAGCAGATACGTTAAATACCAGACATTCATTTGTCGAAAAACAAAGGCTTATCTGAAATTTTTATCTCGTGTGAAATCAAGGACTGAAAGGTTTGAGGACAAACTTCAGGATAGAGTGAAGGTTGCGGTGATGCTGTTTAATAACGGATTTTTCTTTGAGTGCCATGAGTATCTTGAGAAGATTTGGTTAAAAGAGAAGGGTAGGGAGAAGTCTTTCCTTAAGGGTCTGATACATGCCTGTGTCGCCTTCTACCATCTCGAGTATGAAAATATCAAAGGCACGGTAAACTATCTCAAAAGGAGCTATTCAAGATTAAAAGAATTCGAGCCAGGCTTTCTAGGGATAGATGTAGGACGTTTCCTTTCAGATATTGATAAAGTTTTAAAGGTTTTTGAAGTATCCAAGCCAAAATATATCAACGTTGCAATTCCCAAGATCAGATCGCCAGAT
>DASWID010000079.1 GCA_036397855.1 Thermodesulfobacteriota bacterium
AGGAATTGATTTTGGATTATCAAAGAAATGTTTTACGGTTGGATGATCTTCGAGTTTTATCATTTTTTAATTATCCAACAAAACGAGTTACATATGACTTTTAAAGATTGGAATCCTAAAAGATTCCGCTACAGTTATATCCTTACATCGAATCGACGTCATAAACCTTTGCTATCACAATTCCCTCAGAAAGGGAAACTGGTATCCAAAAAAGTAATTCAAGCATTACAAGTGAAACCGGCTCTCCAAACATGTTCCATGGAGTGAAGAACTCAAAAAATAGATAGCTAAAAAGCCAGATTATGAGCCCAAAGCTAAGACCCTTCTTCCATCCCTCACCAGGTATCCCCTTCTTTATCACCGAAAAGACGAATGCGTGAATGACGGCGAGAGCAATAAAACCTAATGTTATAATTCCAGGGTGATTTACGGCTAGAGGAATAGGCTCAAGCTCTGTCCATACCTTAATTAGCTTAGGGCTTTGGTATTGGGGATCAACGAGTATTCCCCAGTACTCAAATCCAATGAGACGGAAGACCACAAGGATTGCCAAACTAGCTGCCAAGCCGCCAAGGATTCCGGCTGCGACTGCTCTCGTGGGGTCGATTCGATTCATGCTATTTCGTCCTGAAACTATTTACCACTAAGACACTAAGGCACAGAGAAACAATACACAAAAAATCCATTAACATGATTCTCTACTGGTATTTCATGAACTGCCACTACCCTCTTTTCTCTTATTCAGGGCATGGGAGTAGGAAAGTTCTATCCAGGGAACAAGTAGTTCTACAGCCCTTGGTGAAGTAGCTCTGCATTCAACCCAGCTCTTTGTGTTACGGAACGGGGAAAAGAAAGATTTCTTGATAGCTTCTGGGTAAACCTTGGTGGAAAGCTTTAGCACTACCGAAGTTGACTTCCCTAAATTTCTCACTCCAGCAAAGCATTTACACTGAGTAAAAAAGCTCTCATATCCAAACATCCGTTTTTTTTCAATTTCCGAAAATTCAGAAACCCTTCCCACAAGCTCCTCAAATATCTTTTTTTGATTTTTATACACTTTTTTCATGATCTTCCCTACTCCTTTTCCAATGATTCATGAAGCTTTGTTCCCAGAATTCTGTATCATGCATCATGAATCCTGCATCCTGCTCCTTTACTTGCGTTCGTACACCCTTCCCCTGTAAATCCCAATCAACGAAGAAAACGCTCTATTCGGCATTAACCTTACTATCAGGTCTCCAAGGCGTGGAGATATAGCATCGGCAAGTAGTAGTCTTTTAGGTTGACTAGGTACTATGACTCTAAGGTGTTTTTTATCCACCGCCCCTAGCACAGCCTCAGCAACAGATTCCGGTGTTATTGGCGTCATTCTCCTGAATGGAGGAGGCATATAGGCTGGATTAACATGATAGAGCATAGGGGTCTGGGTTAACGCCGGGTGTATAATCGAAACATCGATTCCACTCCCATGCAACTCTTGCCTTAATGAGTCGGTAAAGCCGGTAATCGCATGCATTGCCGACGAGTATCCACCAAAATGAGGAAATGCTTTTCTACCAACTACCGAAGACATGATTATGATGTGCCCTGATCCCTGTTTTTGCATTATCGGTAAAACCTCTTTAGTGCAATAAACTGTTCCAAAGAAGTCAACTTCCATCATCTTTTTCGCATTTTCAACAAAATCGTCCTCCTCGATACGACCTACAAAGGAACTGCCTGCATTGTTAAACAAAATATCAACTCTTCCGTATTCACCAATTACCTTCTCTATCATATTGCTGACCTCATCCTGCTTTGAGACATCCGCAGGAATAGCCAAAAGGTTTGAATTAAAGTCACGAATTTCATCCGCAACTCTTTTGAGTTTCTTCCCTGAGCGCGAAACCAGAACGGTTTTAGCTCCCTCCTTCGCAAATTCAATTGCAGTTGCCCTACCTATCCCGCTTGAAGCCCCAGTTATGATTGCGACTTTGTCTTTGAATCTTGATTTTTTCATTTCTCTACACCTCCAATATTTAAGTGTATATACACGGTTATCGTTAAAAATTTTTTCTTAATTATTTTGCGTTAGCAACACCACTTCTGATAAATCCTTTAAAATCGAGTCCAAGCGCTTTCGTCCCAACCCTTTGACAACATGCGCTTGAGCCTTTCTCCAAAGGGGAAGCGCATTCACTAAAGCTTCTTGACCCTTCCTCGTAATAGATATAATCCGTTTGCGTTGGTCACTTCCGGGGGAAACTTTGACTAACCCAAGTTTTTCAAGGGGTTTGAGATTACGAGTAAGAGTAGTGCGATCCATAACACCCTGTTCAGCTAGATTCGTCACAGTCATAGGTCCGAGCAGACTAGTGGCTATTAGTAAGGAAAACTGAGTAGCACGAATTCCTGTTGGCCTGAGTATTTCATCATAAAGATGAGTTACTGCACGTGCAGCCTTTCGGAGGTTAAAACAAGCACAATTAGGACATTCTGCCAACGCTAAAATATCCAGTCTATTATTAACCTTATTTACTTGGAATTTATTTGTCTTCATCTTTTCACCATCTAATTGGCAATAATAGGAGTATATACACCTATTATTTATTTGTCAAGCAGTTTTTTGTTTTTGTAAAAATATTATTTCCGAGACTCGAAAGTCTCTGCTATCGTTTCTTTTAAATGCTCAGAGTTTATTCCTAAAATTTCGCCCCCAATATTCATCGTTGCGAAGTTGCCTTCGAATAAGGTTTGTGATAATTTTTTCTAAACGCAATTTTCCTAAAACAATTGCTTAAAAGGAGAAACCATGAAGAGAATATTACTAGCCGTGATTTT
Source organism: Thermodesulfobacteriota bacterium (assembly GCA_036397855.1). Classification (NCBI taxonomy): domain Bacteria; kingdom Pseudomonadati; phylum Thermodesulfobacteriota; species Thermodesulfobacteriota bacterium. The sequence continues at coordinate 2,821 of DASWID010000079.1, forward strand.
CCTAATTTTGGGCTGTGCTGTAGGAAGCTATTCATCTAAAGAAGGAGAAGGTTTTGATATGAGCACCTGTAACAATATTCCCCTTGGCATTGAAGAATATGAGGCTATGGATCCTGAGTTGAAAGCACAGAAAATAAGCTGTGCCGATTTAGAAAGATGCTCGGCAATTGCTGGACAAGCCGCTCCCCCAGACGTTCCCTGTGAATAGCAAAAATCATCCATGGAGGGTTGAATCTTTCTCCAGTCATAGTTCAAATGGAAACAATCAGTATTCTAGGATGTGGTTGGTTGGGGCTGCCTCTCGGTGTTTATCTTGTTAAGAAAGGACACAAGGTTAAGGGCTCAACTACTGAACCTGACAAACTGAAGATTATTGAAGAAAATGATATTGAGCCATACCTGATAGTTCTAACTCCTGAAATTCACGGAGAACATTATAACAAATTCCTTAATTGTGACGTGCTAATAATTGATTTTCCTCCCGAAAGAAGAGATGACATAGTCGAGTACCACCAACAACAAATAAAATCTCTAATCTCAGCGATAAGAAACGGAACCGTTAAACATGTAATTTTCACAAGCTCTACTTCTGTCTATCCGGATGTCAATCGTGAAGTTTTTGAAGACCCTGAACCAAAGCCAACTAAATCATCTGGGAAAGCATTATTGAAAGTTGAAAATCTATTAAGAGGATGCCACAAGTTTGAAGCAACAATAATAAGGCTTGGAGGATTGATAGGTTATGATCGCATGCCGGGAAAATTCCTCGCTGGCAAAAAAGACCTCGCAAATGGTGATGCACATGTTAATTTGATTCATCGCGACGATTGTGTTGAGATTATATTTAAGATAATAAAAAACAACACTTGGGGAGAGACATTCAATGCCTGTGCCGATTGTCACCCGACGAGGAAGCAGTATTATATTGATCAGGCAAAGTTAATCGGATTAACACCACCAGCATTTAATGAAAACGAGTCATGCAATTATAAAATTGTTAGCAATAAGAAACTGAAAGAATTCTTGAACTACAAATTTAAATATCCTGACCCCTCGAAGATTGTTGAAAATTAATATTCAAAATGTAGCAGCGACCTTCCTTCGATCCTTCGACAGTTCGGCAAGCCTGTGCTGAGCTATGTCGAAGCGCTCACTGCTCAGGACTTCAGGACAGGTTAGGTCGCCAGTAAAAATGGAGGACTGAAGTCCTCCGCTACAACCCATTTATCAGCGGGACATGAATGTCCCGCGTATCCCGGTTAAATTTGCAATTTAGGACAGGCAAGGTTTTCGAACGTCGCTCATGATCTGTTGTTCAAGACACTAAATCTAACCTGGCTATTCTACCACGGATTTAAGTTCAAGCTTTTCACCGTCCCTCAAAACCTTAATTTTTAAGTTTGACCCGACATCTATTCTGGTCAGGTACCTGTGTATGTCATCCACGTTCTGTACTGAATTTTCATTAATTGAGACTATGATATCACCAGTGCGTATTCCTGCTCGGTATGCCGGTCCGCCACTGGCAACTTCATGTACCTCTACTCCAAATTCATTACCAATGTCATGTCTTCTTGCCTCAATTCTGTTTAATCTCCTGTTTAACCCCTTAACTCCTAGATATACCTTTTTAATTCTTCCCTCTTTTATTAGCAGGCCAGCGACCCAGCGAGCAGTATTAATTGGTATTGCAAAGCATATACCCTGTGCGGATTGAATTACAGCAGTGTTGATACCCACGACGTTCCCGTGACTATCGACCAGCGGTCCACCTGAGTTACCAGGATTCAAAGCAGCATCAGTCTGGATTACATTTTCAATCAGCCGACCAGACTGACTCCTCATAGACCTTCCAGTAGCGCTTACAACACCCGCCGTTACAGATGCCTGGAATCCATAGGGGTTGCCGATAGCAATCACCAGCTGTCCCACCTTTAATTTATCCGAGTCTCCAAGCTCGGCCGCCTTGATATTAAACGCAAGTATTCTCAAAACTGCTAAATCCGTATCACTATCTTCGCCGACCACATCAGCAGCATATGTTTTACCATCTGAGAGGGATACCTCCAACCCCTTAGAATTATGAACGACATGACTATTTGTAAGTATGTAGCCGTCTGGGGTTATGATCACGCCCGAACCACTACCGGTCATTTCAAACGGAACTACACCCCTTGGTGTACTAGCCCGTGCTTGATGGGTCACTTTAATGCTTACTACAGAAGGACTTAACTTCTCCACGACACTTACAACCGCCTGTGAGTAAGCATCTAATAGATGATCCGTTTCGTCAAATAGACCTTCAGCGGCCGAATTGCCATAATCTATTTCTCCGTATCCTTTTATATACTTCAAATTACCATTCATTTTTTTTCCCTAAATACTAAATTAAGCCTTTTTTCCGAAAATCCAACAGAATAGACTTACGAACGCTGGAGAATCAGTTGACGAAACTCTCGTTACATCAACTCTGATTGACCATCTACTGCTAATAATTTTATTTGAGAGCGCAGATAGGGAATCCGTGATTCGCTAAACTACGCTCCATAAAGAATGGCTCACATAGAGTATTTATGCACTCAGCCTCACTTTCAATGCACGACTGATGACTCCAACAAGTTGCTCCTTTGGAACAGCCCCTATCACCTCTTCTACTGGTTTACCAGCTTTGAACAACAGCAATGTTGGAATACTCCTTATGCCATGATAAGAAGCAGCCCCGGGGTTCTCGTCTACATTAAGCTTTCCAACCTTTAATTGCCCCTCAAATTCCTCCGCTATCTCCTCTATAACGGGACCCATCATCCTGCATGGCCCGCACCAATCAGCCCAAAAGTCTACAAGTACAGGAAGCTTAGCCTCGAATACCTCCTCCTCAAAATTACTATCAGTTAACTGTATTGTCCTGCTCATGACTGCAACCTCCTTGTACAAACTTTCCTATTATCACATATTATGATAAGGAGCCTGACAAAAGGATTCAAGGTCCAACTAATTTCACTGTTTAACATTAAGCTTTAATAAATTGCAACAATTTTAAATATTCAATCTTATTAAAGGAGACAACTCAAATACATCCATCTTAATATCACTCATAACAAAAAAATAGTACTGATCTCTTTAAGTTTCAATTAAAGGATTGTATATTATTCTATATGGAATCCCCAACGTTCGACACGGAAAGCCTCCTAAATCTAGACAACTTTTCTGGAATTATTCCCCTATTTCCACTCCCTAATATAGTCTTTTTCCCAAACTCTCTGCTTCCGCTACACGTATTCGAACCTAGATACAGACAACTGGTTGAAGACATTATAGATTCTGAGCGAATAATCGGCATGGTTCTGCTAAAACCCGGGTGGGAAAAAAACTACCATGATAAACCAGAGATATTCAGCGTAGGCTGTATGGGAAGAATTATAAATATAGAAGTTGGGAAAGACGGGAGATCCAACATTGTTCTATACGGATTAAAAAGGGTAAGGATAGCGGAAATATTACACGACGCACCATATAGACTTGCACGTGTCAACTTAATGGAAGACATTCACGGGACTAACCAAGAGGGGCATCACAGACGGATTGTCGAATTAATAACAAGATGGAATAGTATGTTAGGAAAAGAATACAAATCACATCGGATCAATCTCGATTCTAATCTCGCCCTCGGTACCCTCACAGATTGCATTACTCCTCAAATAGTCTCAAATGTCTTTCATATGCAAGAGTTTCTTGAAGAAGCAACTATCTTAAAAAGAGCGGATATGATTCTCGAGCAACTGGAAACAAAATTAGAGATAATCTCGATCACCTCAAAAAAGAGAAATTCCATATTGGAAAAACGACACCTGAACTAGTCAATTCGCTGTGTGATTCTAGTCGGCTTGCCGCAAGAAACAAATTAACGTTCTAATAAGAAGTCCAAAACCACTTTATCCACCTCTTCCTGCCTCTCTCGCCAAAGGCCATGTCCAACTCCTTTAAATTCCCTTAATCTCGCACCCGGTATCAGTTCTGCAAGTTCCCTCGATCTCCTAGGTGAAGCTATTTGATCTCTTTCTCCAAGCACTACAAGGGTAGGAGCATTAATTTTATAAAGTAAATCCCTTGTATTGTGGCCTTCACAAGCAAAACTCTGTCCAAGATAACCATTAAGGGCCTTATCGTTCTGTGTTACAAGGGCAAGAGATTCTTTTATTGAACCCAGATTCTTTTCAATATATTCTCTTGTATATCCTAGGTAGAGCGCCATAAGCCAAACCGTTTTCAAACCCACCTTTGTCGCGATTTCCCTTCCTAGGCTAAGAATAGCGTTACCCACGTCATCTCGTGAAGCAGATGTGCATCCCAAAACCAATTTATCGACCCTTTTCGGGTACTTAATGCCCAACCACTGAGCTATCATCCCCCCCATCGACTTTCCAACGATTGAAGCAGACTGAATTCCAAGGAAATCAAGAAGCCCTGCGGTGTCATCGGCCATATCTTCAATTGTGTAAGGATAATCAGGCTTATCTGACAAACCGGCTCCACGATTGTCGAAGGCTATCACTTTAAAGTACTTCGAATATAATAAAACCTGAGTCGCCCAGCTACTGATCTGGCTACCGAGACCCCCTATTAAGACCACAGGTGGCCCTTCTCCACGAACTTCATAATGTATCTTTATCCCGTTTACATTAGCGTAGGGCATTACTATCCGTAGCAGCAGAGTACACAGAGATCAAAGAGTTATTAATTATTTTTAAATATTCTCTTCTCCGTATACTCTGTGTCCTTTGGGACATAATCAACTTCATTTATTTCTTTTTTGCTCCAAATAATCCTGAAGGATAAAAACTGCGGCCATCTTATCGATAACCCTCTTCCTCTTCTTCCTACTTAAATTGGCTTCTAAGAGTACTTTCTCCGCATCTGCTGTTGAATAGCTCTCGTCCCAGAGTTCAATATGTAACGAAAAGGTTCTCTTCAAAATATCGGCAAAATCCAATATCTCTTTACCCCTCTTGCTTACTGCTCCATCAATGTTATAAGGAATACCAATTAAGATCTCAGAGGGTTTGTGCGCATCTATAAGTCTAGACAAGGCATCGAGATCGTTTTTCATCTCCCTCCTCTTTATGGTTGTTACTCCACGGGCAGTAATCCCATGCTCGTCGCTGACAGCCACGCCAATTGTCTTCGTTCCAACATCGAGTGCCAATGTACGCATTCTTAAATCAAAATTCTATAAGATTATTCATTATAGTCCACAGTTCCTCTGGTGGTTTACCCCCCCGTGCAGTGACTCTTGATCTGTCCAAATATTAAAAAAAGCTATAACAGAAAAATAAGTATTTAAGTCGACAAGCCGATTTTTCACTAAATAAATAGGCTGGTCAGATTCTCAAATACATGCGTCTTTTAAAATGAATATCCCGACTCTTTTAAGAACTTTAATTCTTCGGGTGTGGAGCTACGACCGATTATTCTATTCCTATGAGGAAATCTTCCGAATCTTTCTATTATAAGATAATGCTTCTCCGCATACATTTTTGACCTAGAAATAATAGCAGCAATTGAGGGTGGTGAAGTAAAGAGCTTCTCCAGCATGGTAAAACACTCAAGCGAAGTCATCTGTATTTCCAAGTCCTCGGAATGCATTAGAGGCATGTAATAAAACAACCGTTCTGTAGGGTGTTGATCAATATCGAACCCCTTCTCAATTCCATTCAAGCAGGCCTTAAGGGCTATGGGATCTCCTTCGAATGCCTTTGGTGTATCACGATATATATTACGCGAAAATTGATCTATCAAGATTATGAGCGCCAAGGAACCCCGAGATATATCCAACCAAGTATTGAGCTTTTCCTCCAAGGCACGTTTTAAGTCTAATTCAAACCTGAACCTAATATCTTCATCTATCTCTTTACTATTGGAGAACCACATTTTAAGATGACGATCTGATGGTGCGTTATCGTTTTCAAGCCTACCAAACCAGTAATATAGAATCTCCTCCTGACGTTCAATTTGAAAGTCTCTATTCATAAATGTTTAACTATTAAATTGTCTGAAATAATTCATAGGTTGAAGTAATTTACATAAATTTTCCACGTTGTCCATAAAATACGAGCTCTGAGGTAATAATTTTCAATCCTACGAAACTACACTCCCACAAACACCGTTACATTCTTTACCGAACCAACTAATGATTTGAGTGATAATTTCCATCAAAAGTCAATACTTAGAAACAAAGCAAAGCCCTGGACAAAAAAATTAATTCACATAAGATATAATAAATTAAAGTTTTAGTTTAAAAGTTGGATTTAACATCTATTAGTTTATAAATTTTTCAAATTGCTAAATTTTTCTTCTCTAATCGACTGTAGTTATTGAATTTTCTTTAAACGTTAAAAAAAACTACTTGACAACCACAACATATTGTGTTTGAATCGAATTGTCAATACAAGATGTATTAACAGGACGCAAAAGGAGGATCAGGTTAATGTCTTCGGATAATTTTGAAGCTACCCAAGGAAGCAACAAGGAATTTACAGATGAAGGCTTAAATCTAGGGGAAGAACAACCTTCAGGAGCATCCGAAGAGGTTTTTTCTTTGAACGAGGGAATAATGGATATACCCAGTGAGACTATTGCTGCATTCTCTGGAGATGAGCTACGCGCAAGGGTGTTTTACGAGAAGTATGCACTTCGTGATTCAACCGGAAGAATAGTTGAGAAAACACCAGAACAAATGTGGAAAAGGGTTGCGCATGAGATCTCATCTCCAGAGAAAACACAAAAGCTCAAGAATGAGTGGGAAGACAATTTCTACTGGCTTCTGTCAGACTTCAGGTTTATTCCAGGTGGCCGGGTTCTTTTTGGTGCAGGTCAGAATAGAAGGTCCACCCTCCTAAACTGCTATTTTATGCCCATAAAAAATGACTCCATTGAAGGTATATTCGAATGGTGCAAAGAGGCAGCAAGAACATACTCATTTGGTGGCGGTGTCGGTACCGACATATCCGTGCTAAGGCCCAAGGGCTCACCCGTAAACAACTCCGCAATATATTCTACTGGAGCGGTTTCATTCATGGATCTCCTTTCTACAACGACTGGCACAATCGGCCAAGCTGGCAGAAGAGGTGCCCTGATGATAACAATAGATGTGAGCCATCCCGATGTCCTTGATTTCGTTGATATAAAGAATGACCCATCTAGGGCAAAGGTAAAATATGCAAACATTTCCGTTAAGGTTTCGGATGAGTTTATGAAAGCCGTAGAGGAGGATACGGACTTTGAACTTAAATTTGAAAACGAAAAGGTTAGAGTAAGAAAAAAAATTCGAGCAAGAACCTTATGGGAAAAGCTGATTAAATCGGCCTGGTCTTCTGCAGAACCCGGGATAATTTTCTGGGATGCTGTAAAGAAATATTCTCCAACAGAATACAACAACATGGAAATACACGGGGTAAATCCTTGCAGTGAACAGGCGCTTGAAGATTACGGAAACTGCTGCCTCGGAAATACCAACCTTTCATCCTTCGTAAACGATGAATTTACGGAGAGTGCGTCAATCGATTGGGAAAACTTAGAGAAGGCATTTAGATATTCCGTTCGTTTTCTTGATAATATACTCGACTATAATATGGATAAACACCCACTACGGGTCCAGACAAAAGCATCAACCCATTCAAGGAGGATCGGGGTTGGTTTCACGGGATATGGGGATATGCTTGCAAAATTAAATATTAAATACGACACACCAGAGGCAGTAGAATTCGCGGACAAGATGTTTGAACACATAAAGAATATCGTCTATGAGGCCAGCTCTGATCTTGCGGCAGAGAAGGGATGTTTTCCAGCATTTGACATGGATACGCATTTATCCAGACCCTTCATCAAGACAATCAATGAGAGAGTTATCGAAAAGATAAAGAAACAGGGTCTTAGAAACGCATGTATCCTCACGGTACCACCAGTCGGAAGCGGCTCAGTACTCGCCGGTAGCACTAGCGGAATTGAACCGATTTTTGCTCTCTCGTATTACAGACGATCTAAATCCCTTTCTAAAGAGGAATTTAAGGTATACCATCCGCTTGTTGGGGATTATCTTAGGAAGTTTAATCTCAAGGATGAAAGAGAGCTTTCAGAATCGTTCGTGACATCTCATGAGATAGAACCTGAAATGAGGGTGCGCACGCAGGCTGCGATACAGAAGCACATTGATTCTTGCATCTCCAGCACAGTCAACCTCCCTATTGATATATCTCTCGATGAAGTCGAAAAGATCTACTTTCTCTCATGGAAGCTTGGATGCAAAGGAATTACGGTTTACAGGGAAGGCTCAAGAGAGGGAATTCTTTTAACAGAACAAGGAGCAAAGGCGCAGGAGGCGGTCGAATTTAAAGGACTGGAGTCCCGGGAAGAAGGGGTGCATACCCCATCATACCCCATCTCATCCCTTCATCCCACCTCCACGACCAAGGAAATCACTCCGATAGAACGACCCCTCCTGCTTAAAGGATTTACCGAGGTTATAAAAACAGGATACGGCAATTTATATGTAACTGTCAACACCCATGAAGGCAGACCCTTCGAGGTCTTTGTTCAGATAGGGAAATCTGGTTACACAACAATGGCCGATGCAGAGGCAATAGGACGCCTCGTATCGCTCTCGCTTCGATCAGGGGTAAGCGTAAAAGCTGTAGTAGAACAATTGGATGGAATAGGCGGTGCTTCCCCAGTATATTCGGAAGGAAAGTTAATAATGTCTATACCAGATGCAATCGGTACAATTCTGAGAAAACACTTTATCCAAGACAAAGAGTCAGAAACCAGATCGGCCAGCGATATAGATCTAGAGCGGTGTCCCGACTGTGGCAGCCGTGCCCTGGCATTCGAAACAGGCTGTGTCACATGCAGGAGTTGTGGATTTTCAAAGTGTGATTAAGGGAAGATAATTCATCCAATTAAGTCAGTACTTCCTCAAGAAAGAAAGCTTCTTAAGATCTCGCCTTCGTCGGCAAGACAGAGCTTTTCAAGTGCCCTCTTTTCAATCTGCCTTATTCGCTCCCGCGTAAGATCAAACATATTTCCTATCTCGTCTAACGTATATGTAGCCTCTTGATCTATTCCGAACCTCAACCTGATAATCTCCCCTTCTCTATCTGTGAGAAGTGTTAGAGCTTCTCTTATTCTCTTTGTAAGAGCCGCTTTTGCTATTGCCGAATCAGGAGCTGGTGACCCCTCATCAGCAACAAAATCCATAAGGGTGGTTTTCTCTCCATCCATTATTGGTGTGTCGAGCCTGGCTGCGTCATTTGTAGATTCCAAAATTCGTTTCACGCCTTCGACTGAAATACCAGCTAATTGAGCTATTTCCTGTGGCAATGGCTTCCTTCCCATTTGTTTATGAAGCATTGAACTTATCCTGTATACCTTGCTCGCCTGCTCGAGAACATAGACCGGAACTCTGATTGTTCTCGTCTGATCCAATAGTGCCCTCGAAATAGCTTGATGTATCCACCAGGAAGCATAGGTGGAAAACTTAAAACCCTTGGTGTGATCAAACCTCTCGACAGCCCTCATAAGACCCACGTTGCCCTCCTGGATTAAATCTGGCAGGGGCAGCCCCCTGACCATATATCTCTTGGCTATACTTACAACGAGCCTTAAATTAGCTTTGACAAACCTGTCCTTCATTGTCCTAGCCTTATCAGCATATACCCTCATAAAGGCATAGAGGCTATCCAACCTCCTAGAAATCACTTGATCTCTGCCATTCTTATGTCCATTTCTTTTACTTCTTGATTTTTTACTTTTCAGCAATCTTTCAATGTTATTTCTTAGTTCCTTGACTTTCGCTTCACATTTTTTTATCTTCGCTGAAACTTCTATCTCTTCCTTTGATGAAAGAAGGGGTTCTATTGCCATATCCTTAAAATAAACATATAGTAGTCGAAATTGTTCATCGGGAATCCACTCTTCCTGTTCACTCTTTTTTATTTCTGTTGATTCTGGTTCTTCAATGTCAAATTCAAACTCTTTTTCATCGACATCCAACATAAAATTATCGAATTCAAGAGGAGAAAATGAATCATCCTCATCTTCGATAAAGACATCCAAATCATCGACAACTGTTGCAGCGTGTTCATATTCGGAAAACTTTGTATTCATCTCTTCACCCTTTTTTAGCAATATCATAAAACAATAACTCTAAGGTCATAAATAATGTTCTTCAGTTATTACTAAAATTCGTAACCGACCTTTAAGAAGCTGGAGGCATAACTCTTATAACGTTGCAATCGTTTCCCTATGTCTCCACCCAATCACATTCTCAAAAGCAATAAATAGCGATTTTTTATATTATAGGGATATGGTAATAATTTGTCAAGAACTTTTCTTCGCACATGCAAAAAATGGATTATGTCATTTTATGCTTCTGGACTGTAGAAATATTGGCATGAACTGCTCAATTCTACGCATTCGCTAACTGATGGTTCTGGAGCAATTCGTTAGTTACTCAGGTAAACAAAAGTGAATAAGACATTAAAAACATTAAAAAAAGTCACTCTATCCTTTCCACTATCGCTTCCATTCCTTCTGTTCTTTGAAAGGAAATTGCGTATTCTCTTGCCTCTCCCTGTGTGTTGAATTTACCAATCCTCACTAAGTACCAATTTTCACCAAGCGAATTGACATATGGTACAATATACGGTTTGTAACCCGCTAAATTTAATTCGTTTAGTGCTTTGTTAGCCCTCTCTATCTTTTTGAATGCGCCGACCTGAACTGTAAAGCCTCCTGTCTTCTCAATATCAATCTCTTGCTCGCCATCGTCAAATTCTTGAGAGTTGTTTTCATTGACTTCGCCTTCGTCTGCGTCGCCTGGCCCTACCTGCTGCGAATACGTATCGGCAACTGATTGTCCCACATGGGAGGATAACCGCTCTTGAATAGAGACTTTTTCCTCTTCTATCAAATTCCGCTCCCCTCCTCCTGGACCACCAATCCTATCCCCCAACACGGTGGACTGCTCCCGTTGAGCTTCTTTTTTAACACCAACACTTAAATCCATATCCCTGACCTTAATTCCGACATACACACCGACGCAAAAAGTAAGTAGAATTATCACTAATTGCCGGGCCGATCGAGTCCATGACCGCCGTTTACGATCCGTAAATATCAATCTTGGTTTTATTTCTTTCATACCCCTCTCACGCATCCACTTTCATGCCGAAGGGGGGATTTGAACCCCCACGGGCTCACACCCACTGGATCCTGAATCCAGCGCGTCTACCAAATTCCGCCACTTCGGCTTAGGATAAATAATACAATAACTAGTTGTCAATGCTAAAGCTATTTCAGGTTATCGGGGGAAAATCCGGTGTTAAAGTATTTAAAAAAGTCTGAATTGGAGGGGATAACAAAAAGTGTATCTGGTGTTACGGCATTTTCATATGCCTCCAAGGTTCTTTGAAAACTATAAAATTCCGGATCCTTATCGAACGCCTCTGAATAGATCGCCGCAGCCTTGGCATCGCCTTCTCCGCTCAACTTCTGTGACTTGGCATATGCCTCTGCGAGTATGATTTCTCGTTCCTTATCGGCCTGAGCCCGTATCTTGGCAGCTTCCTCCTCTCCCTCAGAACGATATCTCTTAGAAATTCTATCCCTCTCTGCCACCATTCTCGCAAAAACACTCTCCTGTACTTCCTTTGGGAGATCGGCTCTCTTGATCCTGACATCAATCAGTTCTATTCCAAAATCCTTTAATCTCTCTCGAGCCTTATCAGCAACTGCATCCATAATAGCTTCTCGATTTTCCGCTATAATATCCTCATAGTCGAACGATGCCAATTCTACCCTCATTTCTGAAAATACTATATCTTCAATTCTCGACTTAGCTCCGAATTCAGTTATTAGACTTTTGAAAAACGCTAATGGATCCTCAATCTTCCAATGGCTTATGTAATCAACGATCAATCTCTTTTTATCAAGCGTAAGGTATTCTCCCGGTGGTGCATCAGTGTAAAGTACCCTCTTATTAAACCTATGAATTTGCTGAACAAAGGGGGTTCTGGCATGCAAACCCGCATCCTTCACAGTTGCTACGTATCGACCAAACTGTGTAATTATGACCTGGTCTGTTTCGTATACTATGTACAGCCACTGAGGCAATACAATTAATAATAAAATTAGGATTATAATTATTGCAATTGGCCGAGATTTCATATTTACCTCAGATGGTCTCCTTTTTAATCGAAATTAATTGAAATTCCAACATATATCTTCCTTATTTTTCATTCTGTTTTTTACCCATTTCTCCTAACGGAAGGAATTTGAGAATATTGTCACTCGCCTCAGGACCTATCACAACCTTATTTGCGTTCGGCAAAACTTGCTCCATTGTCTCAATATAAAGCCTTGTAGCTGTAACTCCCTTTGCTTTTTGATATTCCTCTAGGATCTCCAGGAACCTCTCTGTATCACCCTGTGCTTTTATTACCCTTTGCTCCCTGTAAGCTTCTGCAGCCCTTATCCTCTTCTCAGCCTCTCCTCGCGCCTTTGGTATTATGTCCTCTGCATATCCCCTTGCTTCGTTCGTAAGCCTCTCCTGATCTTCCCTGGCCCTTACAACTTCATTAAATGAATCCTTGACCTGTGCAGGTGGATCTACTACCTGTAATTTAAAATCAGTGATTAAGAGGCCAGCTTGATATGTATCTAGCAGTTGTTGTAGAAATTTCCTCGAATCCTCCTGGATCTTAACCTTGCCAACTGTGAGGGCATCATCAATTGTTGTTCTACCTATAACACTCCTTAATGCCACTTCGGCAGAATCCAATAATACCTTGTCTGGATCCTTTACCTTGAAGAGATAATTCGAAGGGTTTTTGACCTTGTATTGAACAATAGCTTGTGCGTCGACAATATTTTCATCCCCTGTGAGCATTAAAGATTCCTCAGGAATGGGTCTATATCTGGGATTTGTCCTAAAACCGATCTCAACCCTTCTTACGACAGCCATATTTACCAACTTCACAGTTTCAATTGGTGCGGGTAAATGATATCTCAGACCAGGCTCTGACCGACCTACTTCTTTCCCAAAACGTAAAACTACACCAATTTCCCCGGGTTCTACTGTATAAATACCTGCAGCAATCCATATGGCTAATATTATTATTATAATAATTGGCCATAGCCTAAATCCCCTACTTCCCCCATTCCCGGTCTTTCTCAACCAGTACTCACGGATCTCATTCCAGATGGTTTTATCTTCACCAAAACCGTTTCCTCTAACCACAAATTCCCTCCAACAAAGGTTTACGTTAGTCTAACCTATGTACGAATATCGTCAAATGTCCCTAAGTCATTAGATTTTTTGTTTAATCACAGATTCATGCGCAAAATGGCTTTGCCCAGAATAAGCTGAAATGCATTATAAATGCTAAACAGTTTGATAATAATTATAGAAAGGAAACTTTTAAAATAGAATAGAATTCCTTCAAATTAAACCATTTCCTCGTTGAACGATATCAACTTATCCAATGTTTCTCTTTGAATTTGTTCGATTTCGGTCCTCACCCGAGTAATTTCATCAGTCGATTTTCCACGCTCTCTACATTCATCAAGCATTAGGTCAAGCTTTGCTAATATGTGCCTTAACTTGGTTTGTGCTTCTATGTTAGCATTTATTTCCAACTCTTCATTTTCCCACTCTCTTTTTGAATATGAAAGCAGCTCCTTAGCTTGTATAAGTAATTCCCTTAATGCATCTCTATAACCCTGAAGTAGCTGATAGATAACAGCTTTAATCTCTCCCACTTCGCCCGGATCGCGCCATAGTACATTTTCTAAAATATTTAAGTCACTCTCTATGACTTCGTCCCGCCCTGAGAGGTACGCCTTCGATCTAAGCAATGAGATAGACTGTTTGTATCGCCTATCAGATAGAACAATACCCTTTTTCCTGAGCTCACTCCTCAGACGCGAAACCAATTTTATGACATGCGGTGGAACCGGAATGTCATTAACATGTGATTGACACTTTTGAATCTCATCCAAAGTTATTGATGTAACACCATCATCAATCTCTTCTGTATGCAACATTTTTAAGAACCTAAAATCCTCCTTAACATAATCTACTACATACCTGAGCAAAAACCTATCATACAATGCTTCGAGCTCATCTTCTTCAGAGGGAAGCTCATTACTCGCTCCGAAGAGTGAAATCAGTGGCACTTGAACCACATCAGTACTATTATAAAAGATTCTCTCATTCATTATGGTGAGAAGTGTATTTAATATTGATGAGCTGGCTTTGAACACCTCATCAAGAAAAGCTATGTGAGCCTCTGGTATTTTCCCATTAATAACCCTGCGATATTCATCGTTCTCAAGTCCCTTAAGGCTAACTGCTCCGAAAATTTCCTCGGGAGTAGTAAACTTTGTGAGGAGCCATTGAAAATAACGGGCTCCGTCTATTCTCTTACATACCTCATGAACAAGCTGAGACTTTGCAGTGCCTGGCGGACCAATAATTAGCATATGATTGCCGGTGAGAAGTGCACATAAAGCGCCTTCTATAACCTCGTCTCTTTCAAATAACCTACTTCTCAACTCCTCGATTATCTTTCTTAATATTACTACCTTTCTTTCCATGAGATTATACGTACTCCTCTCGACTGCCCAGAAGAACCTTTTCTTATAACGGCCTCTACCGTCCTTAAAGTTGGATTCTCTTCACCAAGGATACCAGAAGAGATCACAGAAAACACATCGCTCTCCCCGGAACTTAAAACAACACCACCAATTCCTGAGCTAATCTTGAGTGTTGGGTCAACGTCCTTAATGATTTCGTTCACCTTCTTTCGATCAATGATGGAGTTATCTTTTCTAGCCTCCATAACCCCTTCGGCGATTCTATCCGCAATATCATCCTTCAAATCTTCAGGTGAGGAGCTCTCTTGTCCTTCTATTGCCGAAACTGCCGCACCCTTAAGAGATGAAATCATGACGGGTTTTGAGGCCGTACTGAAGTTTACCTTTTTATCGGCGGGATACACGGTAACATAATTCTTAATCTTTTCGAAGAACTCTTCATCCATACCACGTATCATGCGTATTTCGTCAACACTATCAAGTGGGCCATTTTTTATATTATATGGATTTTCAAGGCCGAGATAATAGTCAGCCCCGGCACCCGATGAATCTTGGTCATTCTGTCCCCCCTTTATGGGGTGATCAAGCCAATTTATTAAGCTCGCTATAA
Source organism: Thermodesulfobacteriota bacterium (assembly GCA_036397855.1). Taxonomy (NCBI): domain Bacteria; kingdom Pseudomonadati; phylum Thermodesulfobacteriota; species Thermodesulfobacteriota bacterium. Next base: position 18,077 of record DASWID010000079.1, read on the forward strand.
ATAAGTCAGATTTTCTAGGGTCTACATCTAGAATTCTAAAGAGCTGCGCCGCCTCAGTTTTTACCTGCTGGTCAACCCTATTTGACGATTGATTGACAAGTGCATTCAAATTGATCTTTGAACGCTCGTCAATAACCGTGAGTGAAACATTTCCATCACCAACCGGAAGGACCGGTACTCTGATAGACCATATTTCATCGGATTCTTCACCCTGATTGTTCAATAGACTAGTAGCTTTCTTTAAGTCTTCGAGCGGAGTTTCCTTCATCGCCCCCGCAACAACATTTACGCCCGACTTTGCAATGTATCTAGCCTTGATATCATCTCTGGTGTTTGCGGAGATCTCGGAATCTATCTGTGTAAAATAGATAAGATCAACGACAAGGGTCGTAAGAATTGCCGTGACGATGAGTACGATAATAAGAACCACCCCGCTATCAGACTTGTTTCCCTTAAGATTTTGTCTCATACGAAAATTACTTTTCATCCATAATCACCGAAATATAGGAGAGCACACCGAATGCTACTCACCTAAAGGTATCAAAATCAGTGTGCTAAATTGAACATCTTCCCCTCTAGGACTCCTCATAGTCAATGTAATTTCGACAACCTTGGGAAGTGAGCCCGTTTGATCCGAGTTAAACTCATCAACAAAACTCTCCTCGCTATCATTCTCGGTCATGTATGTTAAATTAAATCTGACCAAGTTTTCAGAAATCGGATATCTTATGCCCCCCGAGTCGGTACCTATCCGAGGGTTTTCTTCTCTCATAAGGTAGAAAAGATCGGACTGTGGAACAGGTTCCAAGTAATAACTGATCTCAGCTTGATCCGAATCCACGGAATTTAATGCAGGTTGGCGAGAAAGTGAGGTAAGGGTGACCCTGCTGTTATCTCCATCCTTTGTACCACTAAAAAATGAAGCGGTTGGGATTGATGAATTATCGAATACCTCACCCCTTGGGTATGCCGATTGAAAGTCTTCTGTCATTTTGGAAAAAACAACCCTAGCTTCGTGATAGAGATCGAGTTCACTTTCCGCAACGTCCTTGGCCTTTATTATCTGGAAAAAAGATGAATACAGAACTGTTAAGACAATTGAACCAATAAAAATAGCCAGGAGCACCTCAATCAGGGTAAACCCCTTTTCAGTAATCAGATAATGCCATTGAAACTTCAAAATCTTTTTTACCATCATCCCATGTAATCCGTAATATTACAATTCTTATCTCTGTATCCAGGTTTGGAATCTCATAAGGCGTTACAGAGAGAAACCAGTTAAATTCTGGCGCCTCTTCAAATTGTCCCTGCTCCTGCCTTATCTCAGGATAGCCTTCGAGCTCAACCTCAGCCAACTTCCGTTGGGCAAGCAAACCTGCTATGGAGAGGTTTTTTGACTGTGAAGCCATAATTAAATTTCTGTTGACAGCACCCAGTAATACTGTAAGTCCGGCTCCTAGAATCGCTACAGCAACAAGTACCTCCAATAGAGTAAATCCATTATTAGATTTTGCATGCTTAATTCTTGCTGAATCATCGTCCCTAGGGACTCTACATTTCAGCAAATAATTTAAAAATGACCTATTTATTGAGTACATCCACATATTCATCAAATACTATAGTGCCACCGGTATAGGGCTTTGTTGCCAACGTGTAGTATTTCCCGTCATCAGACTCGAGATGAATCACAGCGGGTTCTACAAATCCAGTTGGCAAGAATAGTATGAATTGTTCATTCTGCCCAAGTGAATTAACTCGGCTTCGATCAGTCATCACATCTTTGAAGGATAAACCCTCCGGTAGTTTTCTCTTCTTCAATGTGGGGTCATCAGGAATTACAAATTCATTTCCCTCCTGAACCTCGACCCAGTACTCCTCATTGTCTAAATCGAACGATAGCTTATAGATCTTTTTTTTAAAAGCAGCCTCGTTGTAAAGATACTTGATAATACTGGCCATTCTTCGCGAGGTGCTTTTAATATTGACATCATTTAGATCCTTAAACTTTGGAATTGCTACCAGTAGAAAGAAGCCCAATAGAATCATGACTGCGGTAAGTTCTATGAGGGTAAAACCTTGCTTATCCTTCATTGTATGTTACGGTTAGATATATCTTCATCGCTTGGATATACACCATCCGGGCCTGGTGATATTATCTCAAATGAACTATCGTGCGTTTGATCTGGTCCTACGTAGATAAAGTCGTTTCCCCACTGATCTAGGGGAACCTTACCACCCTCAAGATAACCATCAGAGGAATAACGTTGAGGAATTCTTCCTGTAGTCGGTGGGACTACCAAGGCTTCTAGACCCTGCTGAGTTTCGGGATAGAATCCATTATCAATCTTAAACAATTTCAATGCCGATTCCACTTGCTTGATCTGTATCTTAGTTTGCTCCTTCCTAGCTTCGTCCAATCGCCCCATAACGTTCGTACCGACTATATAAGCTAGCCCTGCAATTATGATCAAAACGACCATAATCTCAATGAGCGTAAATCCACCCTGTAATCTCATGTATTACCTCCTATTTTCCAATCGTAGATGTTAAATCGAATATCGGCAGAAGTATAGCAAAAACTATAAATCCTATTATAACACCTATTATCAATATCATAACAGGTTCAAGTAATGATGTAAGCGTTGAAACGTAGGTCTCAACCTGCATATCATACATATCTGCAATCTTAACCAGCATTTCTTCCATCTCTCCTGTTTGTTCCCCTACCGCAATCATCCTAGTCACGAGTGGAGGGAAGACTCCACTCTCTCTGAGCGGAGTCGCAAGGCTCGTACCCTCCCTAACATTCTCCCGGACGTTTCTCAAGGCTTGAACATAGACTGAGTTTCCGACCACCGCTTCTCCGATCTCTAGTGCTTCGAGGAGTGGAATACCACTCCCTATGAGTGTTCCAAGAGTACGAGTGAACCTGGAAATTGCAACCAACTTTGCTATTTTGCCAAAGATAGGAACCTTAAATATTAAACGGTCATAAAATTGCTTACCCCTATCCGTTTTTTTAAAGCGAAAAATAAAGAAAACTATAGCCCCCAAGACAACTAAAAGAGCAATCAGATTATTCGAAATGAAGTTGCTAAAACTTATTAAGGCAAGTGTGATTAGTGGTAGTGATTTACTGCTCTCTTCAAAAATTTTTGCAATCCTGGGAATCACGTACGACATCATAAAGAAAAGCACGCCACTGCCAATTAAGAACATGAAAATAGGGTATACCATGGCACTTCTCACGCGGGCACGGAGTGCTGATTGCTTCTCAAGAAAATCCGCAAGCCTCAGGAGAACAATGTCCAACGTCCCACTAGATTCCCCCGCTTTTACAATATTTATGTAAAGGTCCGAAAAAACCCTCGTGTGCTCATTCAGAGCATTCGCCAATGAGCTACCCTCGCTAATCCTATCTTTGACTTCGGTAAGTACCTGACTGAGCTTTGGATCTTCAGTTTGCTCACCAAGCGCTTGCAGAGAGGCTTCAAGTGGAAGCCCGGCCGAAATTAGTGTAGAAAACTGTCTCGTTGTAACCGCTAGCTCCGAGGAGCTTATCCCCCTTAACCGAAAAATTCCCCTACCCTTATCCTTCTTCACTTCCTTAAGCGATGAAAGAAAAACCCCTTCCCGTTTTAACTTATCTGTCGCTGATTTTGGGGAATCTGCATCAACTATTCCCTGCAGAGACTTTCCCCTCTCATTAATTGCTTTGTATTTATATACAGGCATATTATTATAATTGAGATATCTTTACAGATAAGATCAGAAATTACTTCAACTATATATACTATGATTTCGTATCAATGATTATCGCTTTCTTCTGCAACACGCATAACTTCATCTATCGAAGTTTGTCCTTTAAGAACCTTTTCCGCGCCATCCATCCTCAGTGTTGTCATACCATGCTCAACGGCTTTCCTCTTAATGGTGGTAGAATCCACCGTGCTTAGGGTAAGATTCCTGAGGTCGTCATCAATAACAAGAATTTCAAATATTCCACTCCTGCCAGCATATCCAGTACCCAGACACTCGCTGCATCCCCTCGCCCTATATAGACCTGATTCAGGTACCTCACTCCTATCGATTCCAATCCTGATGAGTTCGTCACCTATCGGTGTATAGGGCTCCCTGCATTTACGACATAGTATTCGTACAAGCCTTTGGGCTACCACTGCAATGAGAGATGATGCTACTAGGAATGGCTCAATACCCATATCGATCAACCTGGTAATTGCACTGGCAGAGTCATTAGTGTGTAGAGTAGAAAAAACCAGGTGCCCCGTTAGCGAAGCGTGTATGGCTATGTCCGCAGTATCTCTATCCCGTATCTCTCCCACCAATACTATGTCCGGGTCCTGACGGAGAATGGACCTCAGTCCATTGGCAAAGGTCAAATTTACTTTAGGATTGACCTGTATCTGGTTTATTCCCAATATTTGATACTCAACTGGATCCTCAATAGTGATTATTTTTTTATCAGGAGAATTTATTCTCTCAAGAGCAGCATAGAGGGTAGTCGTTTTCCCTCCACCAGTTGGGCCTGTCACAAGAATTATTCCATGGGGGCGATGAATAAGTGAATTAATAGTCTCAAGCTTTTTACCAAATAGACCAAGATCCTCTAAACTGAGAAGAACCGATGATCGATCGAGTAGCCTCATCACAATGCTCTCACCGTGAGAAGTAGGTACGGTAGAGATCCTGACATCCACATCTCGTCCAGCAACTTTAACGCGAATCCTGCCATCCTGAGGCTTCCTCTTCTCAGCAATATCGAGCTCTGCCATAATCTTTACCCTGGATATAACGGAAGATTGAAGCTTTTTGGCAACCCTTGTAACCTTATGGAGCATCCCATCCTTTCTGAACCGTACGACCACCTCTTTTTCAAAGCACTCTATATGAATATCGCTCGCCTTCTCCTTTACTGCCTGAAATAGTAGTGAGTTTACAAATCTAATTATTGGCGCTTCATCATCTGCTTCGAGTAGATCCTTCGGTTCTTGTAGTTCGGATTCCGGAATCCCCATCGACTCGTGGTGTACCATGTCACCTGTCATTTCCTTATCGCGTTCATAGACCTTGTTTATGTTATCCATAACTACATGGCTCAATGCAAGATGAGGTTCGATTTCACAACCGAATAGAGACTTCACCTCATCTAGAACGTATAAATCCAAAGGTGGTGCAACAACCACAACAACCCTTTCACCTTCTTTTCTTAGTGGAATAAGCTTATATCTTTTCGCGAAGCTTATAGGCAAGAGCTTTACAAGCTCAGGGTCGATATCTCGTTCGGACATTTTCATGATATGTGGTATTTCATAGAACTCGGAGAAGACCTCCAGCATGTCTTCATCTTTTAGAAGATTCGATTTTAGCACCGCGTCCTCAAACCGTTCTCCATTATTCGATGTCAGCTCTTCTATCCTAACGCTTGCCTCTGGGTTTTTCTCTACGATAATCTCTTCAAGACTCCTCACTTCTTCAATAGACCTCCTGTTTCTCAAATCCCCTTTGCTGAATAAGCATATTCCTCCTCTGTCTCTGTTCCAGGATCTGCTGCATGTCTTCTTCATTCTCTACGATTCTAGGGGTAAGAAGTATCATAAGATTTATCTTGTTTCTCTCATATCTCTTAAACTTAAATAAATTACCAAGTATGGGTATATTACCCAGAAGAGGAACCTTATTTTGAATTGAACTTTCCCTGTCCTGTACTAATCCTCCGATTACGATTGTCTGACCATTTTTCACAACTACTGATGAATCAGCCGTCCTCGTATTTGTAGCGATACCGAATTCAGCCGTATTAAGGTCTGCTGGTGTTGGAGCTATAGCCGATACCTCTGTATAAATGTTCAAATTTAGATAATCGCCTTCACTGATTTGAGGAGTAATGGCCAGCCTTATGCCTACAGGCTGCCTGTCAATTGTCTGAACAGTGACACCAGCGTCGCCAACTACACTGCCGGTAGGAAATGGAATCACATCGGCAACGACTATTTCTGCCTCTTCATTATCTGTTGTAATAATGCTAGGAGTGGATAGAACATTAACGTCAGTCAAAGATGTGAGTGCCTGGAACAGAGCACTAAAGGATGGTATAGGGGGTATAGGTCCTGAACCATCGGGATCAACCTCTTCGCCTAAAACACCCAAAAAAAGCCCGGACAAGCTGTTGGTTAGATTAAGAGAAGCCGCTGGGTCCGCAGCCAAACCAAGAAGGCTTGGAACCCCAGGCAGTATTGTCCCGCCAAACCCTAGATCGTTACCGTTATTGAATGTAAAGCCTATACTCAAATTTGTACCTAAGGCTGTGATATTACTTAGACTCACCTCAAGAATGGCAGCTTCTACATAAACCTGCCTTCGTCTGACATCCAACTCTTCTATAACGCGTCTTAACGCCTCAAATTCCTTACGAGTACTTACAATAATTACAGAATTTGTAGCGGTGTCAGCGGTTACTCTCAAACCCTCCTCCCCCACCACACTAACAGTGGAAGTAGCTGCTCCTGTAGTTTCCCCTCCTCTGATTCGTTGTCCTCCAGCTTGCCCGGCATAAGTTTGTCCGACAGCTCCCCTTCCGGTTACTGTTTGCCCAAAAGCGCCACCCCCAAATGTACCACCCCCAAATGTACCGGCTCCAGTCCTACGAGCCCCAATGACAGCCTGACCTCCCGTACTCACGCCGCCGCCGCCTATTAGACCAGATATGACTGCAACCACCTGCTCAGCATCCGCGTTTAGAAGGTGAATAACGTAAATTCCCTCTTCAGGTTCCTCCGTTTCAACATCTAGTTTTCTAATTATCGAATTTATCTTCGGCAGGTCCTCAGGATAGGCGATAACAATTAGGGTGTTTGTCCTATCATCCACGATAACCCTGAACCCCGCCGTATTGGATTGACCTGAAGGCGGAGTTGCACCAACCCGGCTTTGCACCCTCTCCCGAGCCCTTGATGCGGCGGTCCCTCTTTCCGCTGGAGAGGTCGTCTGAGCAGGGGCCCGAGTGGTTGAGACGGAGCCAGTACCACCTAGAATCTCCACGAGCTTTGCGGCTACATCGGCCGCATCACTATTAACTATTTTTACAAACTCAATCTCCTTCTTAAGATCAAGATTTTCAATAATATCGAGTAACCTATTAATATTGGCTCTAGTCTCAACTATAATCAGGGTGTTCAAGTCAGGATATACAGCAATATCGCCATCTGGAGAAATAAGTGGCTTGAGAATGTTTGCAATATCGCTGGCCTGAATATTTTTCAAAGGCACAAGCCTCGTTATAAAACTCTCAGAAGATTCGCCGGCAGAAACTCCAACTTCGGTAGGAATGCTTTCAGTTTTAATATCTCTCTTCTGAACTACCTTGTTTATGCCATCCTTCTTAACGATTGAAAACCCGTTTAGATCTAAAATTGTTTCAAATAGTTTTAGTGAGTTCTGTTTCTTGAAACCCCCCTGCGGTGTTATGATCGTTACTTGCTTCCCTTTTACCGAATCATCCAGGATAAATGTCTCCCCCGTAATCTCGCTCATCGTCTGAATCAAATCTCTTATATCCATTTCCGTTTGCAGGTTTACAATTTCTTCCTCGGGACTAACTGGTGATTCTGCAGGTTCTGCTCCTGATACACCTCGCCCCTCTTTCCTCTCAGTAATAGTCTCCCCTCCTCTTCCTTGAGTTTTAGGCTCACCTTCATCGGTCTCAGATACTAGGTCTTCGCTAACCGCTTCTTTACGTTGGGACCCGTCCACACCTTCTTCACCCTCGCGCACGACCTCTACCTTCGGGCTTTTGACCCTTAGTGGGATGATCAAGAACTGGCCGGGAATTACGTTAGCATTCTCTACCAAACCGTTTATATCTAAAATTTCCTGGACCGATAACTGAAATCTTTTAGCTATCCCCTCTAAGGTGTCCCCTTCTCTAACCAGGTACCTTATCTTCCTTGCAGTTGATTCAGCTTTATGAACCTCTTTTCCCTCCGGGCCTTGTTCCCGTGATTCGGGAGAGGGGTCAGTCTGAGCTAGCGATGCCTTTTCTCGCTTCTCATTCCCTCTTAGACCTGAAGAAATTACGTTGCCCATATCACTATTTACCACCAACTCCTCCAAATGAGCCACGTAGACGCCAGAGATGGTGGTAATGAAAAATAAGACCAATTGGAGAAATTTAATCATGGAATGCCCTCTCTAATTATTCAAAACTGTTCTGACCGCCGACTTCTAAATCCTGAATCATTCGTTCACCTTAGCAAAAAACACATCTGTTGGATATAGATTTCATCTACTGATTAAATGATCAAAATTTCTCATTTTACTGTATATTCATATGTAAGTCTTTTCCCACGCCTTGTTAAATCAATACTAAATTTGCTCTGCCCCTTTAGGTCCTCAAACAAGCTGAATGCATTTTCAACGTTGTCCAGCCCCACGTCATTTATGCTATGAACTGTATCGCCGTTCCTGATCCCTATCTTGGAAAAAATACTATTCGGTCTTATGGCAAAAAACCGCAGCCCATCGTCATGTGGAACGACCCGAGCCTTAGTCAAGATATCATTTGGATTGCTTAAAAGCTCGTCCATCATCTTTCTGTCAATCTCATAAACTCCCTCGTCGATCTGGTTTATCCCATCAGCGTTTTCACCGAGACCTTTACCATAGCCTTTGGTTGTTCGAGCTTCCTTGGATCCGCTATTAAGCGTGGTCCTCGAAGCTACTTGACTAGAAGACGAGCCGTCACTTATATCCTTTTTACATTTTATAGTTTCAGGCCCTTCGCCGATGCGCTCCAATACTGCAACGCAATTTTCAATCCGAATTACCTTCACCTTTTCCGATTGTATTATATCGATCAATTCATCCAACTTATAACCATTTACCCTGCCCGAATCAACATTTTTAATCACAGCAACCGAACTTTTACTCGGGTTGATAACTGTGCCTAGAAGCTCAAGGTTTAGCGTGGTTTGTGGAACGTTCTCAATGCCTGATGAATTAGCCGATGATGTATTCTTAAGACCAAATATGTTACGCTTGAGTATTATGTCGTAAGATTTTCGTGAAGCCAGGTCTTTATTTGGACTCACATAATTTTCTACCCTCACGCTCTTAGATGAAGCCACAGCCTCATGAGGGAGGGCAGGCATTTTCCCCTTTATATTGTCGATTACAATCTGTGCAAGAATATAAGCAAGCACTGCAACAAGGAACAGATTTATAGCCCAGGTATGTTTCTTAAATAGTGATATAATCATTTAAGTAGCGCTATTAAATTTCATATCAAAAATAAAGCTAATTACTTTATATGTCAAGAGATCTTCTTTTTATCCAAATCTTTATATGCGCGAACTTCTATTTCCTCTCGCAAATAATCTGCAGCTGCCTCCGGTGAAGTCGGATTGATGAATAATCCAGCACCCCACTCAAATCCAGCAATGGTTGTGAGACGTGGGATAATCTCTAAATGCCAATGAAAATCGTACTCGATCGAATCCCAGTGCTCTGGATGACCTGGACGCATGAATCTGCTCGGCGAGGTATGTATCACAAAGTTATAGGGGGGATCATTCAAAAGATTTTTAACAGATAGTAGGTTCAGCTTCAGAACGTACGCCAGGTTCATCAGCTCATGATCATCCATAATAGAATAATTATGGAGATGCTTTTTTGGTACTATCCAAGTCTCAAATGGGAAACTTGAAGCAAACGGAGCCCAAATAATATAGTTAGCTGATTCAAAAACTATTCTTCTATTATAATCAAGCTCTTGTTTTATTAAATCGCAAACCAGACATCGTTCCTTTTCCCTATAATGCTCCCTGCTTGCCGTCAGCTCTTGTTTCACTATAGGGGGAACCATAGGAGTGGCAATTAATTGTGAGTGTGTATGCATGATAGAGCCTCCTGCTTGTGCCTTGTGATTTTTAAATATCAACACATAGCGGAGTCTTGGATCCCTAAATAAGTCTTTTATTCTCTCCCTAAATGCTAAGAGTACATCCTTTACCCTTTCAACATCAAGATCCGCCAATCCGATATCGTGATTCGGAGACTCAATGATAACCTCATGTGCACCAGCCCCACTAACAACGTCAAATATTCCAGTCGCATATCTATGCGCATTATCCTCAACATGGAGCGCAGGGTACTTATTTGGAACAACCCTAACCTGCCAGCCAGGCGAGTTTGGTTCTGATCCCGGCTCTCGTATCGCAAAAACCTCAGGGGGTGTTTTACCTTCTGATCCTTCACAAAACGGACAGGAAACTACCGCGTTTTCAGCCCTATTAAGATGGTCCTCATTCATCAGATAGTCACTTGGCCTTCTAGCCCTTTCAGTCGAAATTATTACCCATCTATTTCTAATTGGATCGAACCTGAGTTCGCGCATCAATATGGTCATTCCAGGTTTGACTCGTTAAATTTTAAACTATTATACACGACAAAACCACTCACTCTGATAATCCATTCATTAAGAATTAAAATATGTTCAAGATGCTAATCTAAATCAAATTTCTCGCTATCATAAAATATCACCATTAAAACTGATGATATTGTTTCTAAAAGTTTAGTCAATTACTTTAAGTTTCATTCTCAAGCTTTACACATTATTATTTAAAAATCAATGATTATTTTTTTATTGCTTGAAATAAGGTTACGATCAATTTTGTAAACATACAAGCATCGAGGTTTGCGAAAACCAATCAAGGTATATCTAAGATAGTAAGAAAATAGAAAATACCCCTCCTTTAAAGATTCGAGCTGTCACTTAACCAATAGAAAAATAGTAACTGGAAAGAATATCCCATTTCACAATGTTCATCCTCAAACGAAGAAGAATCCGGGTGCATGTTTAGAGCGTCCGCTAAGGTCCCACTCACACTTGACAAAGATTCTTAGATGATTATCTTTATGTTTATTTTTAGCACTAATCGGTCTAAAGTGCTAAATTCCTGTTTCAAGATCCATAAACTAAGGAGGAGGTTATATGAAAGTAAAACCGCTCTACGACAGAATTCTTGTTAAGAGACTGGAGACCGTAGAAAAGACCAAGGGTGGCATTATAATTCCAGATTCCGCAAAAGAAAAACCCCAAGAAGGAGAAATAAAGGCACTGGGAAAGGGAAAGCTACTCGAAGACGGTTCAATACGACCCCTTGACGTCAAAGTTGGGGATAAGGTGCTTTTCAGTAAATATGGCGGTACCGACATAAATATTGAGGGTGAGGATTACTTAATTCTTCGGGAAGAAGACATCTTAGCAATCGTCGAATCTTAAAAATTTCAAAACAAGAATCTAAGGAGGTAAGTTCTAATGGCTGCAAAGGAGATAAAATTTGGCCGAGAGGCTCAGTCAGCTGTTTTAATCGGAGTAAATACACTTGCCAGTGCTGTAAAGGCCACACTGGGACCGAGGGGAAGAAATGTCTTGATAGAGAAGACATTTGGAGCCCCGGTGGTCACCAAAGACGGTGTGACCGTGGCAAAGGAAATTGAGCTTGATGATAGGTTCGAAAACATGGGCGCACAGATGGTAAAGGAAGTGGCATCCAAGACGAGCGATGTCGCTGGAGACGGAACTACCACTGCAACGGTGCTCGCACAGGGAATATTCAGAGAGGGGATAAAGCTTGTGGCAGCGGGACATGATCCCATGAAGTTAAAGAGGGGCATAGATAAGGCGGTGGAGGTGGTGGTAGAGAGTATCAGGAAGTTGAGTAAGCAGGTGAAGGGGAGGACTGAGATAGCACAGGTAGCGACAGTATCGGCCAATGGAGATGAGACTATAGGGAACATCATAGCCGATGCGATGGAGAAGGTGGGCAAGGACGGTGTGATAACGGTTGAAGAAGGGAAGACTCTGCAAACAGACCTTGAAGTGGTTGAGGGGATGCAATTCGACAGGGGGTACCTCAGCCCCTATTTCGTCACAGAGCCAGAAAAGATGCTCGTGGAGCTTGATGATCCGGTAATTCTACTCCATGATAAGAAAATATCGAACATGAAAGACTTGGTTCCACTCCTCGAAGAGATAGCGAGGAGTGCCAAACCACTCGTAATAGTGGCAGAGGATGTAGAGGGCGAGGCGCTGGCTACGCTGGTTGTCAATAAGATCAGAGGAACACTTAAGGCCGCGGCGATCAAAGCGCCTGGCTTCGGAGACAGAAGAAAGGCTATGCTGGAAGATATCGCTACCCTTACTGGAGGAAAGGTAATCGCCGAAGAAGCCGGTATGACCCTTGAAAACGCCACCTCAAAAGATCTTGGACGGGCGAAAAAAGTCGTTATTGACAAAGACAATACAACAATAATAGGCGGCGAGGGTAAGAGGGCAGAAATTGAAGGAAGAATCAGGCAGATCAAGGCCCAGATTGAAGAGGCCTCGGGCGAATATGACAGGGAAAAGCTGCAGGAAAGGCTGGCAAAGCTTGCTGGAGGGGTAGCGGTGATAAAGGTTGGAGCTGCAACTGAGGCCGAGATGAAGGAAAAGAAAGCTAGGGTAGAAGACGCACTCAACGCCACGAGGGCAGCGGTAGAGGAAGGAATAGTCCCCGGAGGGGGGGTAGCCTTTATTAGAGCGATCAAAGCTGTTGAAAGCTTCGACGCCGCCGATGAAGAGGAGAAGGCGGGGGTTAATATTATCAGGAAGATACTCGAGGAGCCTCTTCGAGGAATTGCGACCAACGCTGGCTGGGACGGGTCGATAGTGGTGGAAAAGGTAAAAGAACAAAAGGGGGCCGGCGGGTTTGATGCCGCGAGGCTAGAGTTCTGCGACCTGGTGGAGGCGGGAATAGTAGATCCCACAAAAGTGACCAGGTATGCGCTCCAGAATGCAGCAAGTGTTGCAGGTCTCCTTCTTACGACTGAAGCACTAGTTGCTGAGAAACCGGAAAAGAAAGATGATCTTGGTCCAGGTGCCATGCCACCAGGAGGTATGGGAGGAATGGGTGGTATGGGAGGTATGATGTAGAAATTGTGGTAAAGTGAGCGGGTCGATCGCTATCGGCCCGCTTTGATTATAATCCAGCTAGATTGATGTTAATAATATTCTAACCGACAAAAACCTCTAGGGCAGTTTCAACGTCACCTAAATCTTCAAAAAGATAATCCGGATTATATATCTCTAAATCCTTCAATGGATAAGAACCTGTGGCAACTCCAAATACGGTTGCCCCTGCCGCCTTTCCATGAATAATATCAAATGGTGTATCACCCATCACGAATACCTGATCAAATCCCCTACAATTATTGAGAACCCTCTCCCCCCTTTCCATAGCTATGCGTATCATCTCACCTCTATCTTCTGAATCAGAGCCGAAGGCTCCGAATTTAAAGTATGAGTCTAAGCCTGAATATCTCAGTTTTAACCATGCCCCTTCTTCAATATTGCCCGTCGCAATACCCAATTTTAAATCATCTCTCAATGAAACAGCTTCCAGGATTTGTAATATTCCATCCGGGACCGCTATCGGGTTTCGTTTCTTCATTTCCTCTTCTAGGTAAATTAAATACCTTCTATAAATCCTAGCCGCTTCTCCGTCTAAGTATTCCCTATTTAGTGTATTTCTGAACATCTCCCTTAAAATAAGCGGATCGGTTTTTCCATCAGCCTTTAGACCTTGCATTGCGTCTTGAACGTGATAGATAACACAAAAAGCTCTATTAACTGCACTTATTCCTGCGCCACCCGCATGAATTAGTGTTCCATCTATGTCAAAAAGAAGCAGTTTCATTTCAAAATAATTCGTCGAGGAAACGTATTTCAAGCGAATAAAAAACAAAAATTCATTAACCTAGCTTTTCTAAAATTTCCGTGTAGAATACCTCCTCCAGACGCGCTATTTCATGGGCTTTATTTGAAGCTAATCTGAATAGCTCACGGTCTCTTTCACATTCACTTATCTGTTTCAATACCCCTGAAATATCACTCCATTTTCGTCCCAACAAATCCATCTTATCTGACAACCTGAGAGCCTTAAGATTCGGAATGATTTCTTCGGCCTCTAATAGGAAGTCCCTGTAAATCCACCTGAACCCGCCACCACCGGTCCCCCTCTTCTCAATCACCTGATACGCAAACCTAGATGACCATTGCCAGTCTTGAGCGTCACCCCAATACTCAAGCTCTTCTGCCCAAGATCTAATCGTCTCAATTCCAGAAATACCCCTTGGCGATCTCTTGCCTTCTAACATCGATTTGGCATTGTTATAAATTGCTATTGGAACAATCTCAGATAACTCTGGTAAAGGGTTTTCTAGATATACCTCAATCCAGTTGTTATTTAATGGGTATGGCTTTGCTTTTGAACACCTTGCGTTTTTTAACCCTTCACAAGAAACAGATTGCAAACCCTCAAACCCGGTATCAGATAAGAAAACATTCTTTGATTCATCGTCATAACCCCACACGCAGACGACATGCCCGGGAAAGTGGGTAGATGATTTATAATAGGCTAGATGAAATATATCGGTTTGAATTAACAAAGGGATACCCTCGTTTATATAATCCCTTAAGATTTCAGATGCTCTGTCTCCATCAGATTCGAGTTTCCATTTAGTTGGCTTACCAATTAGACTGAAAAAATTGGGCTCCATTCCAGGACCTCTGAGATGAATTGCCCTCGTGGGACTCATATCTTCGTATTGTGTATAAAAAAATCCAAGTCCTGAACCAAGACCAAAACACATAGCCTCTGAAAGTTGATACCCGTAGTAGGAAATAACGTCTCTTAAAGCGACAGAACCGCAGTGTAATCCAGGAATGTGAATCCAATTGTTTATGATCCTTCTCATTAGATAGTTAATTTTACCATAACCCTCGTTGCTAAGATGTTTATTTTCGTATATATATCAGCTACGATAAATCAATAAAATTGAAAACAAAAACAGAATATATCAGTTATAATTAATATCACTACTCATACAATTTAAGTAATAAAGAAATCAAAGAGTTAGACTCAAGTATAATCGATTAATACCTTTTATCACCAATCTTGACATCACCAATCTTGACACGTGCTAATAGTATAAATAATCTATATTTTATCTCCGGAGGTAAAAAAACATGAGAAAGTCTGCTACGCTTCTAATATTCTTAACCATTATTTCAACCTGTTTTGTATTAGCTACTACTAGGCTAACCGCACAGACAAATGAACTAAGGTCTTTATCGGGACTCGTTAAAAGACTAAGCCCATCGGTTGTCAACATTAGCACGACCAATACCACAAAATTCGGCATGACACCGCACCAATCTCCATTCGGCGAAAGAGGAAATGATCCATTTGAGGAGTTTTTCAATAGATTTTTTGGCGACTTACCTCAAAGAGAATTCAAAAGAAAGGGCCTTGGTTCGGGATTTATCATAAGTGAAGACGGCTATATCATTACCAACAATCACGTAGTAGAGAAGGCAGATGATATTAAAGTAATCCTTGAGGATGGAGAAAGCTATAAGGCAAATATAATTGGGAAGGACCCAAAGACTGATCTGGCACTCGTTAAAATCGAGCCGAAGCACAAATTGAACGCAGTTACCTTGGGTAGATCAAACACACTTGAAATTGGAGATTGGGTTGTTGCTATAGGGAATCCATTTGGACTAGGAAATACGGTAACCGCCGGAATCATAAGTGCCAAAGGTAGATCGCTTGGACTCGGAGCATATGATGATTTCATCCAAACCGATGCTGCAATAAATCCCGGAAACAGTGGAGGTCCGCTCTTTAATCTCAATGGCGAGGTTGTGGGCGTAAACACAGCAATAATTGCCGGGGGTCAGGGCATAGGTTTTGCAATTCCCGTCGACATGGCAAGAAATGTAGTCGAACAACTCCAAAACAAAGGGAAAGTAGTAAGGGGATGGTTGGGGGTGTTGGTTCAGCAGATAACCCCTGAAATCGCGGAAAGCTTAAACCTTAACCAGCCTGAAGGTGCTTTAGTATCGGACGTAACTCCTGACGGGCCTGCGGATAAAGCAGGAATAAAGAGAGGAGATATTATCGTAGCAGTCGATGGAAACAGGATAGAGGATATGCCAGATCTACCAAAGACGGTGGCGACTAATAAGCCTGGAACCGTATCAAAATTAACATATATTAGAAATGGTAAGGAAAAAACCGTCGACTTAACACTTGGTGAACTCCCTGAAGAAGTGGCTGTGTCCACAAGCCTAAGAAATAATGATGCTGAAAGGAATCTCGGCCTCATTGTTCAAGAAATTAATCCTCAAATACAGAGGAGATTTGGAATAGAAGAATCCAAAGGGGTCATCATTACCAATGTAAATCCTGGTTCAATCGGATACGAAGCCGGGCTGATGGGAGGTGACATAATTCTTGAGATAAATAAAGCATATATCGGAAATTTGGATGATTACAGAAAGTCTGTGGATTCTCTTAAAGAAGGTCAGACTGCGCTTCTTCTGGTGCGAAGGGCAACGAACACAATATATGTTGCTCTTAAGATTGAGGACCAACATGATAAAGGTTGAGGAGAAATTAAAAGAGCTCGGAATAGAGATTCTTGATGTGCCTAGACCCTTAGGTGCTTACAAATCGGCTGTTATTTCGGGAAATCTTATTTTCGTATCCGGCCAGTTACCCATAGAAAATGGCGAACTCAGATACAAGGGCAGAGTCGGAGAAGAAGTATCGATTGAAGACGGCATCCAGGCCTCAAGAATTGCATCACTGAACGCATTGTCAGTTATGAAAAAAGAACTGGGAGATCTGGATCGGATAAAACGAATCTTAAAGATCACAGGGTATGTTTCCAGTGCATCAAACTTTGATATGCAGGCAAAGATAGTCAATGGCGCATCTGAGCTCTTTTACCTCGTCTTTGGAGAAGATGGAACTCACGCCCGTGCTGCTGTTGGCGTTTGCGGACTCCCTCTTGGTGCCCCAGTCGAAATAGAAGTTATAGCCGAGATAAGTACTTAATATTTAATCCCTTTCCAAAAATCCCATTTATCCGGTGATATCTTACGCAATGAAAATCTTCATATACATTGACCACCCATCCCTTTCACTGTCTATCGATGACCTGAGGCATTGCCTAGAGAAATTTGATCTTGATGTAATCTTCAAAGGAAATCTCATTGAATCATTGCAGTTGAGTGAGGAAGAAGTGATGAAGTTGGCTACAACGATATCGGGGGCTATTATTCGAGACATAAATGTTCCAAATGATGATATCGTATTTCCAAATCATCGATACGTCAATTTAGAACGAAAAAGGCTAACGGGAGAAGCGGACTATATGGGCGTGTTCTATGACGGATACTGGCTTCAGCGGATTTTTTTCAACTTATTTCGCGATAAGTTGACTGGAAAAATTACAAACAAAATTATTCACATAATTTTTACAAGCAGGCTCTTCGGGACATTTGAAAAACGAAGGTATCACGCAAGGGTGATACTTATGGGCACACCAACCTTAATTTCTACCTCGGGAGTGGTTGAGGCGCCAGCGAGACCAAGCGAATACTACTGGCTAAAAGCTGGATTTATGCAGAGTGGCAGAGATATTGGCGAACTCGACAGTGTCTTTAAGGGAAGATTTATCGAGTACAATGATCCCAAGATGACACCGATTTTAGGCTCCTATGCACTACAAGCCGTTGCCTATGAGGTGAGTGGTAAGGAGTTCTGCGAAGATAAAACATGTTGCCTATACAACTCTCACTGGCAGGAAGAGGTCCTAAGGGCTCAACTAGGTGGTCAATTATGCCAAAAGCATCATGACATAATATCAACCATGTCTGTCAAAAACCGGACAGTGAGTAGTAAAAAAGATTGACCCTATATTATATATCATGCCCTCACCTGTTCTTGAAGTAAGTTGATAGCAACATCAGCGGCCTTTTTCCCTGAGAGAAGCATACCGCCGAATGTTGGCCCCATTCTAGGCAGTCCGAAAACACTATTTACAGCCATTCCACATGCAATCAACCCGGGATAAACCTCACCCGTGTACTCGACCAGTGCGTCTTCCGATTTTTCAACCCACATTGATCCGTGACCGGGGAGCTTCTTGTAAAGACCTTGCTGTGAGAGTCTAGATACAAGGTAAGCATCGTGACCCGTCGCATCTATCACAAGTTTTGACTCAAGGGCAATTGGATCTAGACAAGTTATTTCCTTCGGCATATTTGCAACAGGAGTCCAGTTTATAACAACACCTGCCACCCTACCATTTTCTCTAAAAACAAGATCATCGAACATCGTCATATTCCTTACCCTTGCCCCAGCTTCACAAGCAGTAGCTATGAGTTTCGAGCAAGCATATGGACCGTCAGCAACATAGAGCCCATCTGAAACCTCTTTATATGGAACCTCTATTTCATCCAGAACCGTTTGACCCGGATCCCGTACCGTTACTTTATTCATTAGATACCCACCTATCCAGAATCCACCACCAAGATAATTCATCCTTTCAACGATAAGCACCTTGAATTTCTTCTTTGCAATATCCTTCGCAGCAACAAGCCCACTGGGTCCAGCACCAACAATTATTACATCGCTGGTTATGTATTCTTTGAATTCCTCAGCGAAACCCTCAACTATAGCCCTTGTGACCTCCTTTTCCCCAACAGGTGCAAAGATGCTCTTATTCTTTGACATTAGACTTCTACCTCCCTAGTGTGAATATCCTATCTGAATTCTAATCTATCACAAATACAGTGGTCGTCAATAGTTTGTTATGTTAACTCGATCTGTCGACGCCCCTAAAGAAGACACAATACTAGCAATTCATCTATTTATTAGTTATTTTAAAGTCAGTTTAAGAGTCTTTTTTATCTCAAATACATGCAATATGTTAGGAGGGAGGGCAAATGAAAATTTATTTTAAATTGATCCTTCTGCTGACCCTTGGGTTAGCAATTAATGGTATTACCTTAGCGGAAAACGCACTTTCGGGCGAAGGAATAATAATGGAGCAGGTGAGGTATAAGAAGGGAAGCTCAAAAATGGAGAAAGGAAAGATCTGGGTTTTGGACAATAAAATTAAGTTTGAAGAAGAAACGGGACAAGCCGCTGCAATATTCGATTTAAACACCGGGGAAATGATTCAGATCGACAGACAAGGTAAAAGATATGTTGCTGCTGAACCAGACGAATATTTTAAATTCATTCAAGATATTACCTCAAAAATGAAGTCTGAAATGGAGAAACAGCTATCTCAGCTTCCACCCGATAAGAGGGCGCAGATGGAAGAGATGATGAGATCTCAGGGAATGTCCTTGCCAGGTAGCTCAACAAAACCAAAAAACCTTGAACTACAAAAACCGGGTAAAGATGAAAGTATAGCCGGATACAAATCTGTAAAGTATGAAGTTTATGAAGATGGAAAGCTCATCGAGGAAATATGGACCAGTAATGAAGTTCTAAATAATGAAATTGACATTAAGAAAATGTCGAATTACCTTCAGAAAATCAAAGACATAAGTGAAAATGCAGGTGGTATGGCATTTAATCCAGAGGGTCAGACGGTTTACAAAGAAGTGTTCGAATCTGGATTCCCGATGAAAACTGTCGACCATGAATCAGAAGACGGTATATATATAGAAGAAATAACAAAGGTATCAAAAGCAAATTTAAATGATTCGGAATTTGTTCCACCAAATGATTATAAGAAAATTACCCTTCAAGAAATGATGCAGCAGCTTGGGAAATAGATAATTGGGGGAAATTCCCGCAGGGCTTGCAATAAGACCTGCGGTGCGTTAAGACACATTAGTCATTCTTGCTCTTCATTAGCATTAGTAACTTCGACCTTTATAATTACAGATACATCGGAGTGAAGTTTCAGTCTGACATCATGCGTACCCAATGTTTTAATCGGTGAAGCAAGGTCAATGTCCTTTTTTGAAATATCGAAACCCTGACTTGAGAGCGAATCAGAAATGGTCTGAGTGGTTACCGAACCAAAGATTCGCTCTTCATCACCAACTTTCATTGGAATCGTGCAAATAACTCCCGTGAGTCTTGAAGCAAGTGTTTTCACCTCCTGCACTAACTTTGCCTCTCTTTTCTTCAAGGAACCTATCTGCTGCTCCCACGTTTTCAAATTACCAGGTGTAGCTTCTATGGCGATTTTCCGGGGAATCAAAAAATTCCTTGCAAAACCGCTTTTCACCTCCCTTATTTCTCCTTTCTTCCCGAAATCTCCTTCATCGGATATCAATATCACCTTCATGAAAGCCCCCTCCTAAATTGGGTTTCAAAGTTTTGAATTCCATAAGAAAAAGCCGGTATTCTAGTGAAGGACAGTAAACGGAAGTAATGCCATTATCCGCGCTCTTTTTATAGCTGAGGCAAGTACCCTTTGATGCCCAGCGCAAAGACCGGAACTCCTTCTTGGTACAATCTTTCTTCTTTCAGTTATGAAACTCGAGAGAAGATCATGGTCCTTGTAGTCAATCTTTATCGGCTCTGAACAGAATTTACACACCTTCTTCTTTGTAAAAAACCTCTTGTCCTTTTTTTCTTCCATCTCTTATATACCCCCGTTATCACTATTTGTCTTTGAAGAATCGCCCCCCCTAAGGGCTTCATCCGCATCTATATTTAAGGTAATAAACCTTAACACATCTATATTGAAAAACCTTAGATTTTTTTCCATTTCATTTACTGCATTAGGTAATGACCTATATATTAACAAATAGTAAATCCCTTTTTTATAGTCCCCGATTCTATAGGCAAGATCCCTCTCTTTCCACTTCTCAGATCTTATTATTTCTCCATCATGCTTTGAAATGGTCTCACTTAGCCTGCTCTGCACTTTAGTCAATTCTTCGTCTGTGAGATCAGGCCTTGTTAGATAAAGCGTCTCATAATACCTTGATTTTTGCATTCTAAATACCTCCGTTTTGGTCTAACCGACCCTAAATACGTCTAAGAATTCCGTACTGAGGGTAACGGGTTTAATTCTTAAATCTAAAATATACCATATCCCCGTCTTCAATTTGATAATCCTTCCCCTCGATCCTTAAAAGTCCCAACTCCCTTGCATTGGAATCCGAGCCGCATTTTATAAAATCCCCATATGAAATAACCTCAGCTTTTATAAAACCCTTTTCAAAATCGCTATGGATTTTGCCCGCCGCTTTTGGTGCCTTACTTCCACTCTTCACGCTCCAAGCCCTAAGCTCAACGCCATTAGTGGTATAGAAAGTAACAAGATTCAACAGCCCATAAGATGCTTTCACAAGCCTCAACAAACCAGATTCGGAGAAACCGACCGCCCGTAAATATTGCATCATTTCTTCTTCAGTCAACTCTTGTAGTTCGAGTTCCAATTTCCCCAAAACCTTAATCATTCCTGCATCTTCTCCCTTTGAAATAATCTTTAAGACCTCGGTGAAGTATTCATCATCGCTCTTTTCTTCAAGATTTGCTACATAGAGGACAGGTTTATTTGTAAGAAGGTTTAGATCAAAGAGCAACTTCTCCTCAGTTTCTCCAGTAGCCACAAATTGACTGGCCGTGCCCCCCCGGGAAAGATGCTCGTCTATTCGTCGAAGAAAACTAAGCTCGACCTGAGCCTCCCTATCTCCGGATTTAACAATCTTAGCTAGTTTTTCCTTTCTCCTCCCTACAGTTTCCAA
This sequence comes from Thermodesulfobacteriota bacterium, assembly GCA_036397855.1. Taxonomy (NCBI): domain Bacteria; kingdom Pseudomonadati; phylum Thermodesulfobacteriota; species Thermodesulfobacteriota bacterium. Next base: position 39,711 of record DASWID010000079.1, read on the forward strand.
ATCTGCAAGGGTGAGCTCCAACTTTACCACTTCTATGTCTCTTCTCGGATCAACTGTCTCAAAGACATGCGAAACATGTGATTCAAAACATCTCACAACATGTAGCAATGCATCTACTTCCCTTATATGGCCGAGAAATTTATTTCCCAAACCCTCACCTTTACTGGCGCCTTTCACAAGACCAGCTATGTCAATAAACTTTAAGGTAGCTGGGATTACCTTATGAGGTTTAATAACTTCTGCTAGCCTTTGCAATCTCTCATCAGGTACGTTGACAATTCCAACATTTGGCTCAATCGTAGTAAACGGATAGTCGGCGACCAGCGCCCTGGAATTTGTTAACGCATTAAATATAGTAGATTTCCCAGAATTTGGAAGACCCACAATACCACAGCTTACACTCATTTCTTAACGTAGTTCTGAAAAATTATATTTGTCAAAGGTTTTATCCCCAGTTGCTTAGAACACATTATCCCCGACACAAAATTTCTAAATTAATAAAGGTGCAACAACCAACGAAACAATTGACATTAGCTTAATCAATATGTTCATGGCCGGGCCAGACGTGTCCTTGAACGGATCACCTACGGTGTCACCAACTACAGCCGCCTTGTGGGCATCAGAGCCCTTACCACCAAGGTTTCCTTCTTCAATAAATTTCTTTGCATTATCCCATGCACCGCCTGAATTCGCCATCATCAAAGCGAGCATGACACCCGTTACCACAGCTCCCGCCAAGAAGCCCCCGAGTGCCTGTGGGCCAAGGACGAAACCTATTATGAGTGGGGCGACCACTGCCGTTATCCCTGGAATTACCATTTCCCTCAGTGCCGCGTCGGTACTGATTCCAACGCACCTTTCGTAATCTGGCTTTGCAGTCCCCTCCAGCAGTCCGGTTATTTCCCTGAACTGTCTTCTTACTTCTTCCACCATTTTCTGTGCGGTCCTTCCCACAGCCCGCATAGTAAGAGCTGCGAGGAGAAATGGAATAGTTCCACCTATCAGCAACCCAGATACTACCTTACTGTTTGTAAGGTCTATAGTGCTGAGTCCAACTGCATTTGTATACGCAGCGAATAGGGCTAGAGCCGCGAGAGCCGCGGAGCCTATGGCAAAACCTTTACCTATCGCCGCAGTCGTGTTACCTAGTGAATCAAGCCTGTCCGTAATCTTTCTCACATCTGTGCCGAGATGCGACATTTCGGTTATGCCACCAGCATTGTCAGCGACGGGACCATACGCATCAACAGACATAGTGATCCCTATCGTTGCAAGCATACTCACCGCTGCGATTCCAATACCGTATAGGCCCGCGAAAACAAAGGAAAGCCCTATGGCAATTGCTATTGTAATAACGGGAAGGGTTGTACTGATCATCCCCACAGATAATCCTTCTATGATATTCGTTGCAACTCCAGTTTGAGATGCCTCCGCGATCCTCCTTATGGGTGAACCAGATGTGTAATATTCGGAAAGAAGCCCTATCACCACACCCGAAACGAGCCCGAGAACGGCAGCACCAAAGATTCCCATAATAAGCTTAAAAGCAATTGCATCCACAAGACCAACAATTATAAGAATAATAAGCGATATACCCAGATAAATCCCACCTGTATAAAAAGTTGCACGCCTTAATACTAGTTGAGGATCGAGATCCTTAAACCATTCGACAGTTTTCGCACCAATTACCGAGGATATACTCCCCAGTGTAATCAGCACCAATGGAATTGACATAAGAGAGATCTGGTTTTCCGTCATGCCAGCAGCAATGACTATAGTAGCTACTACAGCGCCCACGTATGATTCAAAAAGGTCAGCGCCCATACCTGCGACATCTCCAACATTGTCTCCGACATTGTCGGCTATCGTCGCTGGGTTTCTGGGATCATCCTCAGGTATTCCCGCCTCAACCTTACCTACCAGATCTGCTCCCACATCCGCTCCTTTAGTAAAAATCCCTCCTCCTATTCTTGCAAAAAGTGCAACAGAGCTTGCCCCCATCGCAAATCCGCCAATGATTCCAGCGAACTCCTGAACAAAACTAGTAAGAGCCAATGAATCACTAGGGTTGTCAGGGATCCCTATACCAAGGGCAAAGGCAATAGAAAGCCCAAGAAGACCGAGCCCCGCAACAGAAAGTCCCATTACACTCCCGCCCTTAAACGCAACAATTAGTGCCTTCCCCTGTCCTTCGGTCGCTGCGGCCTGAGCTGTCCGCACATTCGCTTTAGTCGCAGATTTCATTCCACAAAACCCAGTCACTAGCGAACATATGGCTCCCCCTAAATAAGCAATCCCTGCTCTGTAATCTATAAATAAGGAAACAAGAATAAATACAACTATAACAAAAATCGCAATAATCCTGTATTCTCTCTTTAAAAAAGCCATCGCTCCTCGATGGATAGCCGAAGAGATTTCCCTCATCTTTTCAGTGCCATCCGGAAGCAATTTTATTTCTCTGTAAACTGTGAGGGCATATCCTAAGACCAATAAGCCAAAAACTGAACCAAAAAGGGCTGCTATAACCTCACCCATTTGTTATATCCTCCTCTTAAAAAATTATTGATGTTAAGTACCCCCTCCTAAACTCAAATCCGCTGTTTTTCTATTAAACTTATTCATAGCCTTTTCCAAGCCGTAAAGAATCGTTTCCGATACGGCATCAGCAGCTCTTTCTATCATAAACTTTATTGCCTCTCTTTCATCAGATCCAAATTCCGATAGGACGTGATTGATGACCTGGGGTTTCTGCGATGGTTTACCAATTCCCACTCGTATCCTTATAAAGTCAGATTCGCCCAGGCATCTTATGATTGATCTAATCCCTTTGTGACCTGCGCTTCCACCACCTGCCCTAATTTGCATAATTCCTGTAGGAAGATCAATCTCATCTTGCACCACTATGACCTGATTCGTAGAAATTTTATAAAAATTCACAGCCCCATTTACTGCCCTACCGCTTTCGTTCATAAATGTCTGGGGCTTAAGAAGGATGATCTTTTTATGGTCAATTATTGCTTCACAATAAAGACTATTAAATCCCTTTTTCTTTAAAACAATCTCACGCCTCTTTGCAATCTCATCAATCACCATAAATCCGATGTTATGTCTTGACAAAGAGTATTTTTTACCAGGATTACCCAGACCAACAACCAAAAGCATCTTTAAAGCTATTCCTTCTCTTCACGCTCTTCCACACCCTTCTCCTCAGCCTCAGCCTTCTCAGCTCCCTCGGCGACTTCGACCCCAACCACCTCCACGACCGGCTCTTCCTCAACCTTTGGCGCCAGAACCGTTACCACCGTATCATCATGCTCATGAAGTACAGTAAGGCCTTCTGATATCCTTAAGTCTCCAATATGTATTGAGTCCCCTAATCCCAACTCTGAGACATCGACCTCAAAAAAATTTGGTATATCCGTAGGAAAACATTCAATCTCAATTTCCCTTAGTATCTCTTCAAGAATCCCATGCTCATTTCTTACACCGCTGGCTATTCCAATGAACTTAACCGGAACCTTAACGTGTAATTTCTCTTTCATGAGGACTTCTTGAAAATCGAGGTGAATTGGTCTATTTGTTAGGTAATCAAATTGTATATCCCTGAGCAGTGCCAACTTTGATAGTTCCTCGCCGTCACCTTGGATTTTAATCTCAAGCAATGTGTTTTCACCGGCCTCAGTCGACAGCGCTTCCTTCAGATCATTGGGATTTACAACTAGCGGAATTGGTTCAGTCTCTCTTCCATAAAGAATAGACGGTATGTTCCCCTCCCTCCTCACCTGCCTCGCTCCACCTTTTCCAAGCCTGTATCTCTGCTTCACTATCAATGTGTTTTGAGCCATCTTATTCTCCTTATTACAAAATTAAGTAAACAAACTACTTATCGATTCTCCAGTCGTTATTCTTTTTATAGCCTCTCCTAAGAGGCTAGAAATGCTCAACACGTTTATTTTTTGTGAACCTTTGACCCCTTCACTGGGCTCAATAGTATCCGTTATTACCGCCTCCACTAAATCTGATTCTTCGATCTTCTCCACCGCTTTCCCAGAAAGTACTCCATGGGTGCAACACAGAGCAACTTGCTTAGCACCTTCCCTAACAAGCACTTGTGCGGCTTGCACGGCGGTTCCGGCCGTGTCTACAAGGTCATCTACTATTATTGCACATTTTCCCGTAACATCTCCAATTAAATATGTGATTTTAGCCACGTTTGGGCCGGTACGCCTCTTGTCAGTCATCGCTAGCCCGGCATCTAGTCTGTTTGCATATGCCCTTGCCCTCTCCATCCCACCCGCATCAGGAGAAACAATCACTATGCCATCATTATTAAATTTCTTCCGTAAATAGTTAATGAAGACCGGAGCAGCATATAGATGATCTACAGGGACATCAAAAAATCCTTGAATTTGGCCTGCATGCAGATCAACAGTAACGACCCTGTTCACCCCTGCCTTGACAATTAGATCAGCAATGAGTTTTGCTGAGATCGGAGCCCTGGGCTGAACCTTTCTATCCTGTCTTGCATATCCATAGTATGGAATAACGGCTGTAATTGCCCGTGCCGAAGCCCTCTTCAAGGCATCGGTGATAATCAGGAGCTCCATAATATGCTCATTTACCGGGGGACATGTAGACTGAATTACAAAGACATGCGCGCCACGAACACTTTCAGAGATCTCGACAAATACCTCCCCGTCGCTAAACCTTCTTATCTCAGCTTTCCCCAGGGGGACGTCCATATATCTACACACCGCTTCTGCGAGAGGGACATTTGATGTACCACTAAATATTTTTGTAGGCCCCATTTTATATCTCTGAAAGTAATGAACACCTTCACCCTTTATGTTTAGAGCGAAAAATTATAAAATAAATCATGAATAATTCAAGTTTTTAAAGCCTATTTATGGTCTGAGATGACGAATTCGCGTGTTTTACCGACAGAAAGAGAATATATTTTCATTCAATCACAAAGAATTGCAAGAATGGCTACTGTCGACAGGTCTGGCAAGCCGCTTGTACTGCCGATATGTTACGCTTACGACGGCACTAACTTATACACCCCGATAGATAAAAAGCCTAAAAGCGTTTCCCCAGGTGAACTAAAAAGGATTAGAAATATCACAGGAAACCCGAATGTTTCTGTTCTTGTCGACGTATATAATGAGGACTGGAATGAGATAGGTTTTATTATTATTCATGGTACTGCCGAGGTAATCGATAGCGGAAAGGAATATCGAGAATCTTTAAGAATCCTTAGCGAAAAGTACATTCAATATAGACAAATGAATCTTTCAGAATTAGGCCTGCCAGTAATCAAGATCAGCCCAAATCGTATCATATCTTGGGGTAAAATATAGAAACATCAGATGATAAGATCCCCGTTTGAGTTTAAAACAGATGATTACGGCCGGTGTCGGGAACCATGATAAGGGGAGATTTCAACTATATTATCGGCATTACCCAGGGTTGTCAGCCCGTAGGTGATCCTTTGGTTATTACAAAGTGTGAAAACAATATTATAATCGAGCTCGACAATAAACCCGCATACGAGGTTTTGAAAGGGCATGTCCCACAAACAATACTTGAAAACCCCAATGATCTTATACGCACCTTATTTATCGGATTCAGCCCCGATCCGGAAGGCAGAGAAATAGTTGGAAGAGATTATCTAATCAGAAATATCCTGGGAATTGACCCCGAAACAGGGATCATATGTGTCGCCCAGAATGTAAGAGATGGACAGACAATTACATTTGCCATCAGGAATCCTCAAATGGCGCGTGAGGACCTTAAACAAATGCTAGAACGTATTAAATCTTCTACCAACCCCGAGAAACCCTTTAAGTTCGGCTTATATTTCAACTGTTGTGCAAGGGGCTCATCACTTTACGCGCAGAAAGGTATCGACATGGCATACATAAGTCACTACCTCGAGGATGTACCAATAATCGGCTTTTTCGGAAACTCGGAATTCGCAAACCTGCATGGTAAGAATCATCTATTCACATATACTGGCGTATTAGCGTTGATTTCAGAGTAACATAATAAAAGTGTCAAACTCTAACTCAGTAATTGGGGAATCTTCAAAATTGTCATTTCTGTAAAAGCCAGCTATTTCGGGGACGGAATTTTTAAAAGGATTTTCTTCACCTATATCATTTTTTTTCTAACTTCTTTGTCTTGATACTGAATAGATCCTGACCTATCGTCAGGACATGGTTCAGCACAGGTACAAAGAAGCAATCCTTCGGCCTTGCTCAGGACTAGGCTGTCCCCTTGTTGTCATTCCCTAATTCCTTAATAGGGAATCCATGCTTTTACCTCTGGATCCCCGACTACTGATTTCGGGGATGACATAACAACAAAAAATTTAATTCAGCCGCAACCCGCAAATTTTTTCTACGTCTTCGCTCCTGATTTTCTTAACGCAATTTTTGGAATGCCGTTCAAGTCCTTTTCATTCTGAAAAGGATTAATGAAGACAAATCTATTCATGAAATTGTAGGAATTCTCTCCACGAAATATCTAACATCTACAATTGCGAGCCAATGGAGAAATTTTTCTCATCAAAAACATTTTCCCCCATTGGGTTAATCGCCCAATTCATGATTTCATAGTATCCATACTTTAAATTGCCCATAGTCCCGAATTGACAGTTTTTATTCGTCGGTTTCCTTAGCCATCAATGATATGTCTTTCACAATTATTCTCTTAACAGTTGAGTCAAAAAAATTGGGGACTAATGTCGCAACTTCCAATCTCACTGGTCTTTAACCCTCTTGAAAGTACCATAGGCATCGGAAATGAATTCCTCAATTTCTCCCGAGGGTCCTGTCACAAAGGTTATTTCATCAACCATGTTTATAGAAGGCCATCTGAGTATGTAAGAGTTGTGGTTCCAGTGCTCCAGTTTGCCCGGATATTTCCCCGGTCCCGCTTCAATTCTCAGATCTTTTTTCTCCTGCACCACCTTGAACGCTCCATAAAGCTGGTTCTCATAATTCCCCAAGTATGCACTGAGTTCTTGGCTTGGAGGTTTGGGACTATCCGGAGGGGACCCAACCGCTGTTAGCTTGTCTAGCATAACCATCCTTTTCTTTATTTCAGCCTGCATGTCGTAGTCTGCCTTACCAAGATATTGCTCAAGTATGTATGCGCGTATTGCCTCGGGTAGCACGGTAAAGTTCAGGTTAGCGAGAACGGTGATACCCAGATTTAGCTCCGGCACCAGGACAACCACAGTGCGTATACCCTCATATCCACCCCCCTTTTC
>DASWID010000080.1 GCA_036397855.1 Thermodesulfobacteriota bacterium
ATAGCGAACACATCAAAAGATAAGCAATTACAGCAGCAAGTACAAAATTCCACTGAAGGGCCTTACGAGTAACGGTTAAATCATCGGCGGTACCAGTTAAGATTGCACTATAAGAACCCCCGAGTTCGCCACTGCTACGAAGCGGGTCCAGAATTTCGCTATTGATAGTGTCTATCGCACTTTCGAGCGGCATTTTCTCGGGTGGTATTACCTGAATTGCAATCGTCCTCTGACGTTCATAGTGATTAATTTGCTCGGGACCAGTGGTAACTATTACATCAGCAACCGAACCTACATTGACCATCTTACCACTATCGGTATTAACCATAAGATCTTCAATCTGGTGTGTTCGATTTGAATACTTATCCTCACCCCGAAGCACAAGATCAATTTCATCGCCTTCGATTTGATAGTCACTTACCTTTGCCCCATCCACAAGAGCGTTGACCATGAAACCAAGTCCCTCGTTTGTAACCCCTACGTCAGATGCCCGGACACGTTCTGTTACAACCTGCACCTCTGGGTTGCCCAGATCGAGACTTGGAATAGGCCGTACCTGTGAGCCTGGTATTTTCTGAATCGCACTGAAAAAGATCTTCTGACCAAGACCAACGAGCTTATCCAGGTCAGGACCAGTGAGTTGAATATTGATCGAACGTCCTTCACCTATTCCCCTCTGAAAAATACTGGACTGACTGACAATAGCTATCATACCGGGAATTTTACTCAGGACTTTTTGCATTACGGGAATGAGGCCTCTCACCTTATCTGGTTCCTTAGCGCGTGCCCCCATGAACACCTGTCGCCCCCTTGCCACATAGAAGAGGTGTTGGATAGGGGGACCGTCAAGATTCTTTGCCTCCGGAGAATTAACCTCTGCCTCCCAATATGGTCTTAAGTCGCTTTCTATTTCTTTTCCAATTTTGGTGAATTCACCGATATTATATCCAGGAGGAGGTAGAAGGATTCCAAATAAAAGATTGCGGTTCCCCTCGGGTAAATATTCCGCTTTTGGTATCATCAGCCAGCTAAGAAAAAGTGAACCAATAGTAAAAACACAAACAACGACGATACGTGTCTTAGAGTCTTCAATAATTCTTCGAACAATAGTTGCGATTCCATCTGAAATATCCTTTCCTATACGTGCAAAGCCCCAGAGATTATTAAACGCGGCCCTTTTTGTTTCTTTTGCTATGCTTAGGATTTTAGCAGATGCAGCCGGGATAACCGTAATTGATACAATAAGACTCAGAATAACAGACACACTTATTGCTATCGCTATATCTCGAAATAATTGACCGGCTTGTTCCTTAATAAAGATGACCGGTATAAAGACCGCCGCAGTTGTGAGCGTGCTTGCGAGCACAGCTCCCCACACCTCAACAGTTCCATCATAGGAAGCCTTTATACGCGATTTCCCCATCTGCATATGACGGTAGATATTCTCTAAGACGACAATCGAATTATCGACTACCATCCCCACTGCAAAACTCATACCGGCAAGGCTTATAACATTTATCGTCCTGCCCAAAAAAGCCATGACAACAAAGGTGCCAATGACGCTAATCGGAATGGCTGTAGCTATAATGAGCGTGCTGCTTCCACTCCTGAGAAAGAGCAAAAGAACAGCAATGGCTAGAAAACCGCCAATTATGAGATTTTCTTTGACAAGATCGATCGCACTCCTGATATAGTTTGTTTCGTCATACACGTTAAAGAGCTCTAATTTCTTTTCTTTTAGGAGTCCTCTATTTAACTCATTCATCGCCTGACGAAGCCCATCCATAACCTCAATCGCATTGGCCCCGCTTTCTTTGACAGCGTTTATCGCTATTGCTGGCTCGCCGTTTTGTCTTACCGCATAGTCAGGATCCTTGTATCCGAGGTTTACTTTTGCCACATCTCGGACATAAACAGGTGCGCCATTCTTCCGAGTTATAATAACGTCCTCAATATCATCAGGAGATTTATATTCGCCAATTGTTCGTACGATATATCTTCTTTTCCCTTCATCGAAATCACCAGCGCTATAGTTATCATTCTCCTTATCAACTGCCTGCGCCATCTCCAGTAAGGTGATGTCCCTTGCAGCCAGTGCATCAGGATCCACGATAACCTGCATCTCACGCTCGCGTCCGCCGAACACATTTGACGAACCCACTCCGGGTACACGTTCAAACCTGGGCTTTATAAAATCATCCGCAAAGTCATGGAATATATTTATGTCAAGATCATTGCCTGGTAATGGTCTTAATATAAACCATGCCATTGCGCTTCCCCGTACATCGACACTGCTGATAACGGGCCTATCAGCATCATCGGGAAATTCCCTTACCTGATTCAGCTTATTCGATACATCAACAAGTGCAGCGTCTATATCGGTACCTATAAGAAATTCCAGTACAACGGTACCACTTCCATCAGAGCTCTCGCTGGTCATCTCCACCACGCCTTCGACCGTTTTTAGCTCGTCCTCCTGCCTACGAACAATCTCTGTTTCCACCTCCTGGGGACTGGATCCTTCCCATCTTGTATCAACAGTTACTCTTGGTTTTTCAACATCGGGTGTTAGCTGGACGGGGATTTTAAAAAGGGAAATAAATCCGAAAAGAATCACAAATAAAACACCTACAATAACACTTACTGGCTTTTTGATTGACGTGTCAACTAGTTTCATAATCTATCAATCCCAATTCGCAAGTGTAAATCTAGGAGATTCACTATGCTGGTTTTATGATCCATGATGCACGATACACGATTCATGATTCTAGAAAAATTTTTTAGCAGATTATTTATCTTGTTTCCTGGATCGCCTTTAATCCTTTATCTCGGCTCCATTTTGATCCACTATTTTGACTGGCTGATTTGGCCTGAGCCTTTCATTACCACGTATAACAATTAGTTGTCCCTTTTCAACCGGTCCTATTATCTGTATGAGATCCCTGATTGCGATACCCGTATTGACTTGTACTGGCGAGGCAGACCCGTCATTTACGACGTAAACAAAGTTGCTCTTATTTTGCTCTACGATTGCATCTTTAGGAACAAGCTTTACTAGAGATGGTTCCCCGATTAAAAAAGATACTCGAGCAACCATACCACTCTTTATCAACCCGTCTTTGTTATCAACCACGACCTTAACAGGGAAAGTTCTTGATTCTCTATCAGCCTGTGGAACTATAGATGTTATTTTCCCTCCGATCAATAAATCAGGTAATGCATCAAAAATTACATCTGCATAGTCGCCCAACCTAATCTGACTTATATAACGTTCAGGCACATCCACATCAATTTCAGCTGTATTTATATCTATAAGCTCAACCACGGGCCCTCCAACTACAATCCATTGCCCTACTTCCGTATGTTCAGCGGTTATATATCCATCAAACGGCGCAACTATGTTGGATCTAGCGAGGTCATAATCGTGATTATCTATTTGGGCTTCAAGCTGAGATAATCTTGCTGACATAGCATCCTTCTCAGTCTCTGTGTCCTGGAGCTGCTGTAAAGATGCGACCCCCTTCTTATAGAGTTCTTGAAAACGCTCCAGGTTTCTCTTCGCAAGGCGGTAACGGGCTTCGGCCTCAGCCTTTTGAGCCTTTGCTTCACGAAGATCAATCTCAAGTGATTCCGTACGCAACTTGGCCAGCAGATCACCCTTCTTAACAACGTCACCCTCTTCTACGGGGAAATCCTCAACGAGACCGGCTATTTCGCTCGCTATCGTGCTCCTCTTGAGTGGTTGAACTGCACCTACGATTGTTACAGGTTTTTGAAGGGTCTGTTCTTTAACTTCGGATACCACTACAGGTGCAGGCGGTGGTGCCTGAGCATGAGAATTAATTGCGATAATCATCAATGCTGTAACTAATAGCAAAGAGAGCAAACTTAATTTATTTAGGTTCATGTTCAATTTCTTTAACATACTTAATTCTTATTCATATAATTTATATTTTCATACCTTCAAGGAAAATTGTCACAAAGGATTCCACTACATCCTCCCGTTTAATACTTCTCTTTCTTTTCTCCCTAAATAGCTCCTGAACAATTATACAATTTATTACCATACCTATAAAAGCTCTCGCAGCAACTATCGGATTAATTTTTTTAAACGCTCCATCTGATATTCGATCTTTTATATATTCCGATAGCAACATATTTATGTACTCTACATAGGAATCAAAAAACATATCCGATAATTCATGACCCTCAAGTGCACTGTAATGCAATAATCTTATAAAATCAGGGTCCTTCCGATTTTCATAAATACTTCTGGATGATTTAAAGGCATAGTCTAATTAAGTCGTCGTTTGTTAAATACAAATATGATCATTATTTTTGCTTATTTTTTATCCCATAAAGAAAAATATCAGTAAAACATTCGACCACTTCTTCGTCTGTGAACCTCTGCTTTCCCGTCTCTCCGAATAGTTCCCGAGCTGTTATGTAATTTGCTAACATTCCAATAAAAGCACGCCCCGCGAGGAGAGGATTTACCTCTTTAAATACTCCTTCTCTAATTCCTTTTTGCACATAATCAGAAAGTAGGTTTCTGAGATACTGTACATAGGTTTCAAAAAACATGGATGACAACTCATGGCCTTCGAGAGCACTGAAATAAAGTAACCTTATAAACGCAGGGTCCAACCTTGTCTTTTCAAACATTCTTCTTGCAAGGGATTCGAAAATCTGCCAATCATCCATTGTATCTTGAAAACTTTCAAGGGGCAGTTCAAGTCTTGGTTCTTCTTTGATTTTTCTCTCAATAATCGCGCTATACAGATCTCTCTTTGTCCTGAAATAGCGAAAGATCAGCGCCTCGTTTACCCCAGCCGATTCTGAAATCTCCTTCGTAGTTGTGCCATTGAATCCCTTTTCGGAAAAGAGCTTAATTGCAGTTTCGAGAATCTTTTCTCTTGTGTTTACTTTCACCCTTTCGGTTGACATTAAACGCCCCCAGTATAATGCAAGTAAATACTTACTTACAGATAAATTAACATCACACTTGCCGGGTGTCAAGAAGCGAAAGTTGTATTAAGGAAACATACTAAGTAATAGAGAAGTTATCGCCAAATAAGCTACTTTCAAATTAGGATTGCATTATCATAGTGGGCAGGATTATGACTAGTAGCCTATTCCAGTAGTTTCAAAGTTTATTCGGGAATTTTATATAAGTTTAGCTTCTTCCTACAAGATATAATGATAAACCCTCCGGAAAATGACGTAGATATACACGAGGAGAGAATTCGTGGAAATTGATATCGGCCTTACCCATCTAAAAATCAAGTGAACATCCAATACGATCTAACAAGGCCGTAATAAGGTCAAACAAAATGGTAATTCTCGAGGCAATTATAGTGGATTAATTAACTGTCGATTCCTTGTCAATATGCATCCTGTCTTGAATAGGATTGTAAATATCAGATATAATACTCTTTACCTAACTGAACTTAATGGAGAGGATATAATGGCACGTAATGGAATCCTAGATTTGAACGACGCAATATTTGACGGTGAAGTACTAAAAAGTGACATTCCGGTTCTGGTAGATTTCTGGGCTCCATGGTGTGGGCCCTGCAGAATTTTAGCCCCTGTAGTCGAAGAGATTTCGAGTTCATACACAGGTCGAATCAAGTTTGGCAAGCTTAATGTGGACGAAAATCATGAAACCACGATGAAGTACGGGATCAGAAGCATTCCAACCATCATAATCTTTAAAAACGGGCAGGTCCTCGAACAGGTAATCGGTGCAGTACCAAAGACCGAAATTGAAAGATTAATAAATAAGGCTCTTTAATAGTTAATCGTAGAGTAAAAGTTAACTCCGAATTCTCGGGAGGTTTCATAAATTATCGAGTCGATTTTGAGTTTTGAATATACCCCACCCTTCAGCATCTATCGTGCAATCGATACCAATTCCATATGTGAGACCCTTAAATTAATCAAATGGCCATCTGCTAGAAAATCAATATTTTCTAACAAAGTTATAAAATTACATTTGACACACAACCAATCATCCATATCTATATAGACCCATGAACTACCCTACTTTCAATCTGGGTAAATTCACCTCTTTCAATTTCACGGACGTTAGTCTCCCTGGAGTCTAAGCAAACTTTTATATGATGATATGCCTTCCAAGGATCAACCTTAGTACCACAAGTGAATATATCTACGGCAGCGTAATCGAATTCTGGCCAGGTGTGAATCGCAATATGAGACTCAGCAATGACCACCATACCACTAACGCCCTGAGGAGAGAAGTTGTGAAATGAACTCTCCAGCACTGCCGCTCCACAAATATCTGCCGCTTCTATCATAACTTCTTTTATCTTTTCCTTGTGGTTTAATACTTTAGGGTCACACCTATGGTAGTCTACCAAAAAATGCCTCCCTAGGGCCTTCAATCTTACCTCCTCTTTTTTTAGTTATTTCCCATGATTATGGGAGGTTAGATTATACCTTAAAACCTAAAATGTCAAACCGATGACGCCAAAGTACTTATTAATTGATCTTGAGCCGCCTTATTGGTTTCCACCTCAATATATTCAACATTGACATCCTACAAGACTTCTCAACTGCAATTTGTGTACGACAATTTTCTAAGTAAGCTTTAGAACAAGGCAAGCAGCTCATGTTTGAAACCTTTCCTGAAGGAGGATAAAAGCGTTGGGGAAATATATAATGCTCAGCACACTGACAGATGAAGGAAGAAAAACTATCAAGATGAGACCCGAAAGGATTAAAGAGGTAAATAAGGAAATTGAGAAGATGGGAGTAAAGGTGCTGGAACAATACGCCGTTCTTGGACCCTACGACTTTGTAAATATAGTAGAGGCAGCAAACAATGAGACCATTTCAAGGGTGTCTATCGAACTAGGTTCACGCGGTACGGTAAAGATAATGACACTCGCTGCAATACCAATCGATAAATTTGAAAAAAAACTATCGAGATAGA
>DASWID010000081.1 GCA_036397855.1 Thermodesulfobacteriota bacterium
GGTGGAGATGGTAATGCCTGGGGACAATATAAACATGGAGGTTGAGTTGATATCGCCCGTGGCAATGGAGGAGCAGGTAAGGTTTGCAATAAGGGAGGGAGGAAGGACAGTGGGTGCCGGTGTGGTAACAAGCATCATTGAGTAAGGAGAAATAAGATGGGAGACAACACGGCAATTATCGCGCTTGCTTGCAGCGAGTGTAAGAGAAGGAACTATACGACAAAGAAAAACAAGAGAAACCATCCCGACAAGCTGGAATTTAAGAAGTACTGTAAATGGTGCAGAAGCCATACCCTTCATAAAGAGACCAAGTAACTTTCCGCCTCAAGAATGGGGAAGGGATTTTTATAAACTAGCTTCTGGGTATTAGAATAAATCCGTTCACTATGAGTTCTGTCGGAGGGTGTTTTCTTCTTACGAACTAAACTCGAGACCCACTGACGATACCCTCTGGCCATTACACTTTTTTATCGCAATTCTTTATCTGTTGATTTTCATCCTTCGACCGGGCTCAGGATGATCGGATATAAATCCGCAATTTTTATGGAGAAGCATAACCGTTCACACTGAGCAGTGAGCATGCCGAACTGTCGAAGTGTGATCAATTCCCGTTTGGGAAACGGGTCCTGCGAAATAAATTTAAAAACTATAATACGCACTTGACAATTAGCATTAAAAGGTGATATAAATTATGAAACTTCTTCGGGAGGATTGGAATATCAAAATGGATGAGAAATTAATTGAAAGATATGTGTTAATTATATCTTTAATTATGTTTACACTGTCATCAGTCCTCTTTCTTAGCACGAGGGCTCAAGCCGATACATATTGCGTAGGCTGTGATGATGGTACAGCAACAACTTGTGGTGGTGGGGCTGCTTGTGGAGCGCTGATGACGCCCGGTTGTAATGGTGGAAACACCGGTGTTATATGTTCAGACATTACAGATGCTCTCGATTGTATTGATGATCTTGACGATCCCGATGCAACAATAAGGATAGCTCAGAATTTCCCTATGATGCCTTTTGATGGCCCAGGAAATTCTTTTATTATTAATAATACTACTGCTCCAGCGGATGACTCTCAGATAATAAATATACGTGGTGGTTGGACAGCTAGTACATGCGCCACTCAAACGCTTAATCCCTCAAACACTATTGTCGAAGCTCCTATGAATGACAGGGTATTTTTGATTAACAACACTACAAGCGACCTTTTAGGTGTAACCTTAGAGGGCCTTACTATAACAGGCGGTAACCCTATGTCAGGTACAGCAACAAATTGTGGGGGTGTAAATCTTGGTGATTTAAATGGTGGAGGGGTATGTGCAGAGGCGGATGGTAGTGGTGGATTGATATTTACCTCCATGTCAAATATTTATGATGGCAATTCCGCAAGTGATTCCTCTGCGAAAGGCGGGGGGTTAGCCGTTATTTCTAGTGGAGGAGGGGTTATCAATGCAACGATAATGAATGATACTTTCACAAATAATCAAGCAGATAATGATGGTGGTGGGATCCTTTTGGCTTCTGATGGTAGTAATCTCAATGCTACTGTTGATGGTGATTTTATTGGTATTAATGACCCATTTGACCCCCCATTGTTCGGCGGTAATCAAGGTAATCAAGGAGGAGGGATCGCAATCAGAGGAGATGGGGGTAGTGTTGATGTTATGAATCAAGGAAATTCGATTATTAATAACACAGCCGTTGCTGGTTTTGGAGGAGGAGGTATCATAATAATTAATAAGAGTGGTAATACAGAACCTGTTACTGCATCAGTTGAAAAAGATGTGATAACGTTTAATACGGCAGACAGTGATCACGGGGGAGGGATTACTATTGAAGCCGAAACTGGTACGACTATAAATGCATCAATCATCAAGACCGAGATAGGAAACAACAGCGCTGGTACATTTGGAGGGGGTATAGCCCTAAGAGGAAATGGTACCATCAATCTATTTCCAGTTGTAAATAATATTATTTTTAAAAACATAGCAATAGGTGATCCTGGGGGAGGAGGAGTTGCGGCTGTTACCAATGGGACTAGTTCAGATTATGATATAAAATTTGTTAATAATACGATAGCAGACAATGAGGCAACTAATCCAGGAGCTCGGGGAGGTGCAATACTGGCTGATAACTCAGGGGATGGAAGAATTGATTGGACGCTGCCTAACGATATAATTTTCTTCAATACCGCAGCAGGAGATGGTGATCAGATTGCACTCGTGAATGATGGCCCAAGCTGCACGCCGCCTTCTCCCACTAACTGCGCGACTCTGGCAGTTCGTTTTTCTGATATTGTTACTACAGATCCGGCGAATATCGTGGGAACTGGAATTGGTGTCGGCTTTGTCAATATATTGGAGGGGATTATTTCGACTAACCCCCTTTTTGTTAACAATATTACCGCTGACGACTATCGCATAGAGCAAGCGTCACCAGCCGCTAATGCAGGTACGAAAACAGCTGCTGTTACGGTTGCGGGAGCAGAGGCTGATCCCCCTCCTGATGATATTGTTGATAATCCGAGGGACATATCGATGGGCGCTTTTGAGCCTCTCCCTTCACCTACACCCACGCCGACTCCGACTCCGACACCATCCCCGACTCCAACAGCCACCCCAACTCCGACACCATCCCCAACTCCAACAGCTACACCGACTCCAACACCATCCCCAACTCCAACAGCTACCCCGACTCCGACACCTCCTCCAAATATAGATACATTTCCAAACGCTAGGAACGGAAAGCTTGTGACTATAGAATCGGAAGAAGGTACGACACTCTCCGATGTAAAACCCTTATCGAAGAATCTTCAGGGTTGCCCGGAAGGGTTCGATGGTCAATTCTTAAGCTTCCCCGTAGGGTCTTATCAATATGTTGTTAGCGGACTCAATCCGGGGGATGAGACAACGGTTATAATCGATCTTCCACCGGGAACCATCGTTAATTCATATTTTAAGTTTGGACCCACACCCGACAACACGCAACCCCACTGCTATGAGTTCCTATTCGATGGACAAACGGGCGCCCAGATATCTGGGACTAATGTTGTCGTTCATCACATAGACGGAGCGCGTGGTGACTCTGATCTAACTCCTAATGGGGTGATCGTAGAACCCGGTGCCCCGGCACTGTTGAGTGAAGAACCTCCTAGTAGGTCAGGGGATGGATGTTCAATAGCTCAAACCGTTTCTTCCCAAACAGCATTACTGAATCTATTAATACCTCTCCTTCCGGCATTTGCCGTCGGACTGAGGAGTTTTAGACGAAAAAAGAATAAGTAGTCTAGGCACGCGCACATAATCATCCCGCAGAGGCATCGGTGCACATATTAACGGGCGTTTGGGAAATTGGGTCCTGCGGAATGATCTTCCGTTTATAACCACATATCCGACCAATTTGTCGATGATTCCTTGACAGGCAGCCGAAGATTGGGAACACTATAGAGTTTAAGTTATTTATAACAAGTGCCAATCTTTAATAGAATTTCTTGCGGGAAAAAATTCTCTTTGGTATACTTAACCATTTAATGATTATCGATAATGTCATTACCTCTTAATACTCTATCACTATACATTACGTTCATCTAATTACAAATTCATATGGAGAATTGTTGATCTGTTATATCATACAGGCCACATATAAAAGGTGCGAAAGGGCAGTAGCTCAATTTGGTAGAGCACTGGACTCCAAATCCAGCGGTTGGGGGTTCGATTCCCTCCTGCCCTGGAATGACTAAGAATTATTATGGATAATCCAAGAGAATATTTAAATAAAGCAGTTGACTTTTTCAATGACGTTGAAGTTGAAAGTAAGCGTGTAACCTGGCCCTCTTTAAAAGAAACCGTAAGATCCACTGGTGCAGTCGTACTGATCTCGGCAATTCTTGCAGCCTTTTTGGGGTTGGTGGACTTTTTATTTTCAATTGCAGTTAAATTTATCTTGAGCTGATAGGGACGACGGAGAGAATAATTTTCATGAATAACAGGTGGTATGTGGTGCATACAAATACTGGTTTCGAAGACAGGGTAAAGACCTCGATTGAAGACAGGGTTAGGTCTGAAAATCTTAGTGAATTAATAAACGAGGTTCTAATTCCCACTGAAACCATAGTTGAGCCGGTCAAGGGTGGGAAGAAGAAGACCTCTGTTAGAAAATTTTTCCCTGGATACATATTGGTAAAAATGGAACTCAACGATAAGAGTTGGCATATTATTAGGAGTATTCCAAAGGTAATAGGTTTTGTGGGAGGGAAAATAAAGGATGGCATGATTGATCCCGACTCTGTTCCTGCCATACAGGAAGATGAGGTTACGAAGATTAAACAGCAAATACGGGAAGGGACACTAAAGCCTAAGCCGAAGATATCCTTTGAGAGGGGGGAAACGGTAAAAGTCATAGAGGGACCATTCGCGAACTTTACCGGTGTAACAGAGGAAGTAAACCCTGATAAAGGAAGGGTTCAGGTTCTTGTGACGATTTTCGGCAGAACTACGCCCATCGAACTAGATTTCAATCAAGTGGAGAAAATATAGTATGAAGAAGGTGATAGGTGAAATAAAGCTTTTGATACCCGCTGGTAAAGCGACGCCCTCGCCCCCAGTTGGTCCCGCGCTTGGACAGAGGGGGGTGAACATTATGGAGTTTTGTAAGGCGTTTAATGCACAGACTTCAAGGCTAAGTGATTTGATACCGGTGATAGTAACTGTTTTTGCAGATAGGTCATTCACATTTACCACTAAATCTCCACCGGCATCCTATCTGCTGAAGAAAGCTGCAGGCATAGAAAAGGGCTCTGGTGAGGTTCCTCGTGTGAAAGCGGGTAAGATTACAAAAGAACAGATAAAAGAAATCGCTGCTAAAAAAATCGAAGACCTGAATACCGATGACATAGAAATGGCTGAACGGATAATCGAAGGGACTGCTAGAAGCATGGGGATCGAAGTTGTTTGACACGATGCAGGATGCAAGATGCACGATGCAGGATAACGAATACAATATTAATCATGAATCATGAATCGTGAATCCGGCATCATTTTTAAAATGGAGGGATAATGGCAAGAGGCAAGAAGTATTTAAACGTTAGAAGCAAGGTTGATCTGGCACATGCTTACAATCTCATTGAGGCATTAGCGCTTTTAGAGGAGACGAAAACCGCGAAATTTGATGAGACTGTCGACATTGCTGTCAAACTTGGGATAGACCCTCGCCAGGCAAATCAGCAGGTTCGAGGAGCGATGGTGTTACCTCACGGTCTAGGTAGGAAGATAAGGGTTCTTGTATTTGCCAGTGGTGAAAAGGTTAAAGAGGCAGAAGAGGCAGGTGCGGATTATGTTGGGTCTGAGGAGCTGGTCAATAAGATCGCTAAGGAAAATTGGCTGGATTTTGATGTTGCAGTTGCTACGCCTGATGTAATGAGTTTAGTTGGGAAGCTAGGTAAGATACTTGGTCCTAGAGGACTGATGCCGAGCCCGAAGGTAGGCACCGTTACTTTTGATGTTGCTAAAATGGTGAGAGAAGCAAAAGCGGGGAGGATCGAGTTTAAAAATGATAAGGGGGGTGTGGTTCATGTTCCAATCGGGAAGATTTCTTTTGGCTCAAGCAAGTTAAGGGATAACCTCCTGGTGTTTATGGATAACTTAACAAAGATGAAACCTGCGTCGTCAAAAGGAACATTCATAAGGAAGGTGGTAGTCTCAAATACGATGGGACCTGGGATAAAGGTTGATATCGTTAATATTCGTGAGGCGCTAAAGGGGCTCGAAATTGCGGCTTAGGGTTGATAATTCAATTGTTAATGGTCCTTATAGGGAAAAGCGTTTTCTAACATGGTTATCCAAGTTGAATCAAGGAGTTTGATATGTTGAATAAAACCTTGAAACAGGATTTAGTAAAAGAAATTAACGATCGGTTTAAAGCTAATCCTACGGTCATGGTTATCGAGTATAAGGGGCTTAGCGTAAAGGAAATGCAGAGACTTAGAAGGCAGCTTAAAAGGGCAAAAGCAGAATTCAGGGTTGTTAAGAATTCGCTTCTTAGAATAGCTTCTAAAGAGACCGGGATTGAAAGGATAAATGACCTTTTTGAAGGGCCGACTGCAGTTGCCATTTGTGATGATGACCCGGCATCTGTCGCAAAAGTATTCGTTGATTCAATGAAGGCATACCCTGCTGTACGGCTTAAGGGCGGGATAGTCGATGGCAAAGTGATTGGATCTGAGGAGGTCACAAGACTATCCAGGCTTCCGTCAAAAGAGGTCTTATTGTCTCAATTTGTCGGCATGCTCACGAATCCGATTGCAAATTTCATAGGCGTACTTACTGAGCTTCAGAGAAGTCTCCTGTATGTGCTCAATTCTTTGAAGGAAGTAAAAGAAAGAGAAGAGGAACAAAAAGGTTAGTATAAGATATTAAGGTTTAAATCTTTAGATTAAACAAGGAGGACTTAAAAAAATGGCAGAGATTACTAGAGCCGACGTGATTTCGTACCTCGAAAGTGCGAACATGTTAGAGATCTCGGATTTAATTAAAGAGGTTGAGGACAAGTTTGGCGTAAAGGCTGCCGCGCCACAGATCGCAATGGCACCCGTTGCCGGTGTTGCCGCGGCGGGAGCCGAAAGTGCACCTGCAGAAGCTGAGAAGACTGAGTTTGACGTAATATTGAAGACCGTAGGCGAAAATAAAATTCAGGTTATCAAAGCGGTTAGGGAAATAACTTCTCTCGGTCTCAAAGAGGCAAAAGAGCTCGTTGAAGGGGCTCCAAAGACGGTAAAAGAAGGTGAGAAGAAAGAAAATGCAGAAGCGATCAAGAAGAAACTTGAAGAAGCAGGGGCTACTGCAGAGATTGTTTGATTACGAAGTTTTCAAACAAACGAAATCAAGGGTTTTGATTTCTATTTCTAACAAATTACCAATTCAGTGACCTTAAGAATTGGCATATAAAAGGGGGTTTAAAGGTGAGTAATATGAGTAATAATGGACAAGGCATATATAAGATGAGAAAAAGTTTTGCAAAGATCTCTAGAGTTCTGGAAATTCCTCACCTGCTGGATGTGCAGATAAAGTCCTATAACGATTTCCTTCAAGCAAATATAAGACCTGATGATAGAAAAGATATGGGTCTGCACCACGCATTTAATATTTCATTTCCTATTGAGGATTATAATGGTAAAGCATCTCTGGAGTATGTGAGTTATCGGATCGATAATCCTAAGTATGAAGAAAGCGAGTGCAGGCTTAAGGGGTACACTTTTGTAGCGCCACTCTACGTTACCTTTCGACTTGTAATATGGGACACACCATCGGAGGGCAATCCTGAAAGAACCATCAGGGATGTTAAGGAGCAGGAGGTTTATTTTGGTGAAATCCCCCTAATGACAGCGAGCGGTGCGTTTATTATAAACGGTACCGAAAGGGTCATAGTAAATCAACTGCATCGGTCTCCGGGTGTATTCTTTGATCAGGTTAAGAAAGACCAGACCTCGGGAAGGGTATCATTCACCGCAAGGATTGTTCCTCAAGATGGTAGATGGCTAGACTTTGAATTTGATTCAAAGGAAATTCTTCACGTTAGGATTGACAGGAAGAAGAAGTTTCATGTCACGGTGCTTTTGAAGGCACTTGGGCTTAATGCAAAACAGATAATGAAGTATTACTATCCATTAGAAACGGTTTATTTTGACTCAGGTGGGTTAAAAAAGAGTATAGACCCTGATGTTCTTTCGTTTCAGAGAGCGAGTTCGGATATAATCGACTTAAAGACAAATGAAGTAATTGTTAGAAAGGGTAGAAGATTTGTTCCAAATCTAATAGAAAAGATTAAACAAGCAAAAATAGAACGAATCCCTATTCAGGAAAGCGAATTGATAGGCAGGCCATTTGCTGAGGATGTTGTGAATGAAGAAACGGGTGAGGTATTGGTCAATTTTAATGAAGAAATAACCGAGCAAAGCCTGAAGAATTTAAAAGAGAAAGGCATAAAAGAAATAAAGACCTTCTATATTGATAACATCTCGGTAGTCGGTTCAATTAGGAGCACATTATTAGCAGATAAAGTAGAAACTAAAGAGGACGCAATCACCGAAATATACAAAAAGTTCAGGCCCACCGATCCTCCAACGCTTAAGGTTGCGGAAACCTTTTTTAACAATATGTTCTCTAACATCGACACCTACAGGCTCTCTCAGGTAGGTAGAATCAAAATAAACTATAAGCTCAATCATGGAGTGCCTGATGATGTTCTGACGCTGAGAGAAGGGGATATTTTGGAAACGGTTAGATATTTACTTAACTTGCGAGGCGGAAGAGGGTCAACCGATGATATAGACCATTTAGGTAACAGGAGGGTGCGTACGGTAGGAGAATTAATTCAAGATCGTTTTTATGCAGGGCTTGAAAGGCTTGGTAGATCGGTAAGAGAAAAGATGGGCTATCAGGCTATAGAGAATCTCATGCCTAGTGAGCTTTTAATTCCGAAAACGGTCATCACTGTTGTAAAAGAGTTTTTCGCTACCGGTCAGCTCTCTCAATTCATGGATCAAACAAATCCACTGTCTGAGATCACCCATAAGAGAAGACTGAGTGCTCTCGGGCCTGGCGGTCTTACACGTGAAAGGGCAGGATTTGAGGTACGCGACGTGCATTCATCACATTACGGAAGAATTTGTCCGATTGAAACCCCTGAAGGACCTAACATAGGACTGATATCGAGCCTTGGAACATACGCAAAGATTAATGAGTTTGGATTCATACAGACACCATACAGGGTATTGAAGAACGGGAAAGTTACGAATGAGATAGTTTACTTGAATGCCTTAGAAGAAGAGAAATTTATAATTGCGCAGGCGAATGCGCCCTTGGATGATGAAGGCCGGTTAGCATTGGATCTGGTTTCAGCTCGTCACAGGGGTGAATTTCTTATGATTGAACGTGATAAAGTTCAATTAATGGATGTGTCTCCGACTCAGCTAGTTTCTGTTTCTGCATCTTTAATACCCTTCCTAGAGCACGATGATGCGAATCGGGCTCTTATGGGTTCAAACATGCAGAGGCAAGCTGTTCCGCTGCTTCGCACTTCTTCCCCTATCGTTGGGACTGGTTTTGAGGGTACAGTGGCAAAGGATTCTGGCGTCACTGTAGTTGCCAAGAGGGACGGAATTGTTGAATATGTGGATGCCGCAAGGGTCGTTGTGCGCGCTACTAGTAATGAGGACGAAGACGGTGGCGTCGATATTTACAATCTTACTAAATTCCAAAAGTCCAATCAAAATACATGTTGGAATCAAAGACAGATCGTTAGAAAGGGGGCCAAAGTTGTTAAGGGTGATGTAATTGCTGATGGGCCCTCCACTCATTTTGGAGAACTCGCGCTGGGACAGAATGTTTTGGTTGCATTTATGCCATGGGGCGGATACAACTTTGAGGATGCGATCCTTATTAGCGAGAGACTTGTGAAAGAAGATAGGTTTACATCTATTCATATTGAAGAGTTTGAATGTATAGCCAGAGAAACTAAGCTGGGGCGCGAGGAAATTACCAGGGACATACCTAATGCAGGTGATGAAGCTTTAAGAAATTTGGATGAAAGTGGAATAATTAGAATAGGTGCTGAAGTAAAGCCTGGCGATATATTAGTGGGGAAGATCTCCCCAAAGGGTGAAACGCAGCTTTCACCTGAGGAGAGATTATTGAGGGCTATCTTTGGAGATAAGGCAGGAGACGTGAAAGATACCTCCCTTCGGGCTTCGCCAGGGGTAACGGGTACCGTAATCGATGTAAAGATGCTGTTATCTAGGATAGTCGATAAGGATGAACGTGCCAAGAGTATAGAGGATCTTGAGATTACCAGGCTCAAACAGGATAAGGATGATGAGATAAGAATATTAAAAGAGGATGCTTTTCAGCGGATCAAGGAATTACTTGTTGGTAAGATTGCATCTGCGAGACTTATAGTAAACAGGAAAACGGTCCTCAAGAAGGGAGATAAGATCACGGAGGGCATACTTCGTAGCATATCAATTGAGAAGACTGCTGATATCAGTATTGAGAAGGCAGAAACAATTGAAGCTGAGGTTAACAGGAATATTGAAAGAACACTTGAGCAGATTGATTTGGTCAAGCTCGTTTATGACCGAAGGATATCAAAACTCGTACGTCCAGATGAACTACCTCCTGGGGTGCTCAAAGTTATTAAGGTCTATGTGGCCGTAAAGAGGAAGCTCCAGGTAGGAGATAAGATGGCGGGTAGGCACGGGAATAAGGGGGTTATATCTAAGATTTTAAGACAAGAGGACATGCCTTACCTGCCGGACGGAACCCCTGTGGATATGGTTCTTAACCCGCTTGGTGTACCCTCGAGGATGAATGTCGGCCAGGTCTTGGAAACCCATCTTGGCTGGGCCGCTCAGAAAGTGGGTCAACAGTTAAATGATTTTATCGAGAAAGCGTTTGATTACAATGCTCTCAGGAAAAAGGTCAAAGAGGTCTATGATTCGAGGAAGATGAGGAAATTTATCGATGAATTGACTGATGAAGAATTACTAGAGGTTGTCAAGAGATTGAAGGACGGTATTCCAGTTGAGTCACCCGTCTTTGACGGCGCAACTGAAAGTGAAATTAAAGAATTACTCATTTCGGCAGGTCTTCCGGAGGATGGCAAGACAATACTATTCGACGGATTTACTGGTGAACCTTTTGATCAAAAGGTTTCAATTGGGGTGATGTATATGCTTAAACTACATCATCTTGTAGAGGAAAAGATTCATGCTAGGGCTATAGGTCCTTATTCGCTTGTAACTCAGCAACCGCTAGGAGGGAAGGCTCATTTTGGGGGGCAGCGACTTGGAGAGATGGAAGTTTGGGCGCTCGAAGCATACGGGGCTGCATACACTCTTCAAGAGTTTCTCACCGTTAAATCTGACGATGTTGTGGGAAGGACCAGAATATTCGATTCGATTGCAAAGGGTGATAAGAGATTCGAACCCGGTCTACCTGAGTCGTTTAAGGTTCTCCAAAAGGAACTACAGGCTTTATCACTGGATGTCGAGCTTATGGAGGATATTGTTGAAACTTAATCAGTATATGTAAAAAAACTTACGTGGGAGGTAGGAAATAATTGGATATTGAAAACCTATTTGAGAAACCAAAAAATCCTTCGGAATACAGGGCTGTAAAGATTTCAATTGCATCGCCGGAGAAAATTAAGGAATGGTCTTCCGGTGAAGTCAGAAAGCCCGAA
This sequence comes from Thermodesulfobacteriota bacterium, assembly GCA_036397855.1. NCBI lineage: Bacteria > Pseudomonadati > Thermodesulfobacteriota > Thermodesulfobacteriota bacterium. The sequence goes on from DASWID010000081.1 coordinate 11,244, forward strand.
ACGATAAATTACAGGACTTTCAAGCCGGAAAGGAGTGGGCTCTTCTGTGCAAAGATCTTTGGGCCCGTGAAGGATTACGAATGTCTTTGCGGAAAGTACAAGAGATTAAAACACAGGGGGCACACGTGCGAAAAGTGTGGTGTTGAAGTCATATCGAGCAAGGTCAGGCGTGAACGAATGGGACACATAGAACTCTCTTCGCCTGTCGCCCACATTTGGTTTCTCAGGAGCATACCGAGCAGAATAGGGATGCTATTAGATATGACTCTTAAGGAGTTGGAGAAGGTTCTTTACTATGAGGCATATGTAGTTCTTGATCCAGGTAATGCTACCCTAAAATTTGGTGAGGTTCTCAGTGAGGATAAATACAGAAGACTTTTAGAGGAATTCGGTCCAAGTTTTAAGGTTGGAATGGGTGCGGAAACGATAAGGGAAATGCTGAAAAAGATTGATCTTGTTGAACTTTCTGAGCAGCTAAAGGCAGAATTAATGAGCGTAACGTCTCCTATAAAGCGGGCTAGAATAGCGAAGAGGCAAAGAATTGTTGAAGCCTTTAGACAATCCAAAAACAAGCCGGAGTGGATGATTCTCACCAGAATTCCGATACTTCCACCAGATTTAAGACCTCTGGTACCTCTTGACGGTGGGAGATTTGCTACATCTGATTTAAATGATCTATACAGGAGAGTCATAAATCGAAACAATCGTCTAAAGAAATTACTTGAGCTTGGAGCCCCAGATATCATTGTGAGAAACGAGAAAAGGATGCTCCAGGAGTCGGTTGATGCATTATTTGAGAACGGTCGCCGGGGGAGGCCTGTTCTGGGTCATAACCATCGTCCTCTGAAGAGCCTAAGTGACATTATAAAAGGAAAACAGGGAAGATTTAGGCAAAATTTACTCGGGAAGAGAGTGGATTATTCTGGTCGTTCAGTGATTACGGTCGGACCGGACTTAAAGCTGCATCAATGTGGTCTTCCCAAGCAGATGGCCTTAGAGCTTTTCAGACCATTTATCTATCAGAAACTCGAAAAATGGGCAGCTGCTTCGACTATAAAGATTTCAAAGAAATTAGTTGAGCAAGAGTCACCTATCGTGTGGGATGCCTTGGATGAAGTTATTAAGGAGCACCCTATTTTGCTCAATCGCGCACCCACACTTCACAGGTTGAGCATTCAGGCATTCGAACCCATTCTGATTGAGGATCTCGCTATACAGATTCATCCCCTCGTGTGTCCTGCTTATAATGCTGATTTTGACGGCGACCAGATGGCTGTTCACGTACCACTTTCCATAGAGGCGCAAACTGAATGCAGGACACTCGTAATGTCAACGAATAACATCCTTTCACCTGCGCATGGAAAACCGATAATACTTCCTACCCAAGATATAGTTCTAGGTGTCTATTATATGACTAGAGAAATGGTGAATGACAAAGGTGAAGGCAAGATATTCTCTAGTATTGAAGAGGTTAGGATGGCCTATGACTCGGGCGAAATAGGACTCCATGCAAGGGTAAAGGTCCGGATTGATGAGACCATGCATGATACTACTGTGGGAAGAGTGCTTCTCTATGAAATAATGCCCAGGGTAATACCATTTGATCTTGTAAATAAGGTTATGACAAAACGCGCTATCGAGGAATTGATTGACGGATGCTTTAGGGTTGCAGGAGGTAAGAGCACCGTGCTTCTTGCTGACCGACTGCGTACATTAGGCTTTCAGTATTCTACCAAAGCGGGTATCTCAATCTCGATAGATGATATGAAGATACCTATTAAGAAGAAGATCCTTCTAGACAAGGCTTATGAAGAGGTTGTTAAAGTGCAAAATCAGTACTCGCAGGGATTAATCACGGACGGCGAGAGATATAACAAGGTAATAGATATTTGGGCCAAGACGAGCGACGAGGTCGCGCAAGAGATGATGGATGAACTATCACTCGATGTTTTAAAGGATGGCAAAAACAAAGATACAAAGGTCCCAAGCTACAATCCTATATACATGATGATAGATTCAGGCGCAAGGGGAAGTCAAACCCAGGTTCGTCAGCTGGCTGGGATGAGGGGACTGATGGCAAAGCCTTCCGGTGAAATAATCGAAACACCAATCACATCAAATTTCAGGGAGGGATTGACGGTACTTCAATACTTCATCTCAACCCATGGAGCAAGAAAGGGTCTTGCTGACACGGCTCTCAAGACTGCAAATGCTGGTTACCTTACGAGGAGGCTAATTGATGCCGCACAAGAAGTAATGGTCACCGAATACGATTGTGGGACAAACGAAGGTATAACTGTTGGCGATCTTATAGAGGGAGGTGAAATTATTGATAGGGTTAGCGAAAGGATATTAGGCCGTGTTGCCGTTGAAGATATCAAGGATCCAGTAACCGGTGAAGTAATTGTAAGAAGTAATGATGAGATAGATGAACATGCCGCTAAGAGGATAGATGAGACAGGAAGCATAACTGAGGTGAAGATCAGATCGGTCTTAACTTGTGAGTCTCGGCATGGCGTTTGTATCTTATGTTACGGAAGGAATCTTTCCGCAGGCACGCTTGTGAACATAGGGGAAGCTGTAGGCATCGTAGCCGCACAATCGATTGGAGAGCCGGGAACGCAGCTTACTATGAGAACCTTTCATATAGGAGGAGCTGCCAGCCAGAGGGCTGCCGAGAGTACCCTTGAGAGTCAACACGAAGGAATCGTCAAGCTATATGGAGTGAGAACGGTCAAGAATAAGGAAGACAAACTAGTCGTAATAAATCGGACTGGGATTTTAGCCATAGTTGATGAGAAGGGATATGAGCGCGAACGATATCCATTAGTTCTGGGTGCAAGGTTGGGTATTGATGAAGGTAAGAAGGTGAAAGCGGGGGCACTCTTAGCAGAATGGGATCCATACACTACTCCGTTTATTTCCGAGATTACAGGTAAAGTAAGTTTCCAGGACCTTGAACAGGGGATCTCCCTGAAAGAGCAGGTCGACGAGGTTACGGGTATATATAAGAAGGTTGTTATTGAATCAAAAAGTCCCGACCTGCATCCCGCCCTGGTTGTAACGGATAGTGGTGGGAAACAGGTTCAATATTCGGTTCCGATAGGAGCTATTATTGAAAAGAATGAGGGAGATCTGATTTACGCCGGAGATATCGTCGCGAAGATCCCTAGGGCAACAGCAAAGACAAAAGACATAACTGGCGGGCTTCCTAGAGTCGCGGAACTTTTCGAGGCAAGAATCCCTAAGGACCCCGCAGTCGTAAGTGAAATAGACGGGATTGTATCTTTTGGGAAGGATCTCAAAGGTAAGAGGAGGTTAGTGGTAACACCTGATATTGGAGAAGCCAAGGAGTATCTCTCTCCTCGGGGAAAACATGTACTGGTTAGAGATGGCGAAAGGGTTTCCTCGGGAGATCAACTTGTGGATGGCGCCGTAAATCCGCATGATATTCTCAGAATCCGTGGAGAAAAGGCACTTGCCAGATACCTTGTAGATGAAATCCAAGAGGTATATAGATTGCAGGGGGTTAAGATAAATGATAAACATATTGAGGCCATTGTAAGACAGATGCTAAAGAGGGTGAGGATTAAAGATCCGGGTGAGACATCTTTTCTTATGGGTGAGGCGGTGTCAAAACAGGAGTTCTTTGAGGAAAACGAAAGGGTGGTTTCTCAGGACGGAAATCCGGCGTCGGCTGAGCCACTACTATTAGGTATAACAAGGGCTTCCCTCAGCACGAGTAGCTGGCTTTCCGCAGCGTCATTTCAGGAGACGACTAGGGTTCTTACCGAAGCAGCCTGCGAGGGAAAGGAGGATCAATTGAGGGGACTCAAGGAAAATGTAATCATGGGCAGATTGATTCCCGCAGGTACGGGTCTTCCAATGTACAGATATATTGATGTCGAGGTGCCAGTTCCGGAAATTCCCGTGCCAATCCCGGTCGAAGAAGAAATTACCTGATTATGTTTAAATGACATTCAGGATTAGGTTGGCAGTTTTAAAGGCTTAATAGCTTGCTAGTCCTGGTATATCAATTCCTGTTGCTTTTTCAGTATGAATGATAAGACCAAATTGATTCTTCAAAAAACCTATGATCCTAGGGTCGTAGAAGAGAAATGGTATATTTTCTGGACAGAAAAGGGTTATTTTACAGCATCCACAAAGTCTAAAAAAAAACCTTTCACTATTGTTATCCCACCTCCTAATATTACAGGCTCACTGCATATTGGGCACGCCCTAAACAACACACTTCAGGACATTTTAGTACGCTACAAGAGAATGAAGGGGTATGAAGCTCTCTGGGTGCCTGGAACGGATCATGCCGGGATAGCAACTCAAACAGTTGTAGAACGGGAGCTGATGAAAGACGGAATAAAGCGAAGTGATATGGATCGGGAAGAGTTTGTAAATAAGGTTTGGAGGTGGAAAGAACAATATGGTAAGAGGATAGTCCAACAATTAAAAAGGTTAGGTGCTTCTTGTGATTGGTCAAGAGAAAGGTTTACGATGGACGAAGGGTTTTCACTTGCAGTCAGAGAGGTGTTTGTGAGGCTTTATGATGAGGGTCTTATTTACAGAGGTAATTATCTTGTAAACTGGTGTCCGAGGTGTGAGACCGCACTTTCTGATTTGGAGGTTATAAGAGAGAATACAAATGGGAAGCTTTATTATATCAAATACCCATTCGTACTCGATGACAAAAACAAAAGAGAAGAGGGCTACATAGTTGTAGCTACTACGAGGCCGGAAACAATGATGGGTGATACAGCTGTCGCGGTCAACCCAAGGGATGAGCGGTATAAGGGGACGGTAGGGAAAGAGATAAGACTACCTGTAGTTAATCGTCTTATCCCGGTGATTGCCGATGAGGGTGTTGATATTGAGATGGGTACCGGCGCCTTGAAAATAACTCCTGCGCATGATTTTGCCGATTTTGAAATTGGGAACAAACACAATCTTCCAAGGATACAGGTTATAGACTTTAGGGGCGTTATGAATGAAAACGCTGGAAAATATAGGGGGCTGGATAGGTTTGATTGCAGGAAAAGCATAATAGAAGATTTTGAGAAGGAAGGTTTACTTCAGAGGGTTGAGGATTATTTAATCCAGCTGGGAAAATGCTACAGGTGTGGAACCGTGGTTGAGCCCATGCTATCCCTGCAGTGGTTCGTTAGGACAAAGTCACTGGCAGACCCAGCAGTGGCCGCGGTTGAAGAAGGGAGGACAAAAATTATTCCGGAGGGTTGGAATAACACGTATTTTGAATGGATGCGAAATATCAGGGACTGGTGCATATCAAGACAGATCTGGTGGGGTCACAGAATCCCTGCCTGGTTCTGCAAGCGCTGTGATGAGATAACCGTGTCGGTGAATGAACCGGCACACTGTGGTAAATGCGAATCAACGGATTTACAACAGGAAGAAGATGTACTCGATACATGGTTCAGTTCCAGTCTCTGGCCTTTTGCGGTTTTGGGCTGGCCACAGCAAACGGAAGAACTTCAGATTTTTTATCCTACAACTGTACTTGTCACGAGTTTTGATATTCTTTTCTTCTGGGTTGCGAGGATGATGATGATGGGGATAAGGTTTATGGGCGACGTTCCATTCAGGGATGTTTATATTCACGCCCTTGTTAGGGATGAAAAGGGTGAAAAGATGAGCAAGACAAAGGGAAACGTAATCGACCCTTTGGAAATAATGGATGATTTGGGTGCTGATGCGCTAAGGTTCAGTCTAACTGCACTGGCTTCCCAGGGCAGGGACATAAGGCTTTCTCGCCCTGTTATAGAGGGCTACAGAAACTTTATGAACAAAATATGGAATGCCTCTAGATTTGTCCTTATGAATTTGGATCATGAAGAGACGAACAGGTGGTCAGTGTCTACATTTGATACGAATCTCTCAATTCCAGATAAATGGATAATTACAAAGCTTAACATGACAATAGAGGAAATAGAAGATTCCTTTGATCATTACGAATTTGATAAGGCTTCGCGGATTATTTATCAGTTTGTATGGGGTGATTTTTGCGACTGGTATATCGAAATAGTTAAACCGGCGCTATATGGAAATAATAAAGAGGCGAAAAGAAGAGTACAGGTGATCCTTGTCAATGTTTTATCATCGGCTTTGCAAATTCTAAGCCCCATTGCTCCCTTCATAACAGAAGAGATTTATGAAAAATTACGCGAATTCGGATTTAATCTGAAAACACCCGAAGGAAACGACGCCGAGAGCATAGCTATCAGTTCATACCCGGGTTTCAATCGTGATTATATCCGTGAAGAAGCATATAGAGAAATAGAGTTTGTAAAAGAGCTGATAGTTGCTATAAGGAATTTAAGAGCGGTGGTGGGATTGCATCCTATGGATAAGGTGAAGGTATTCTTGCGTCCGGGCAATGAAACGATTCTTGAAAGGGTAAAGCGTAATAATGAGATAATAATTAAACTTGCGGGAGCCTCCTCGCTCGAGTTTTCAAAAAACGGAAAGCCAGCGAAATCTGTAGCTCAGGTCATGGATGGGATAGAGGTATTTCTTCCGGTTGAGGGATTAATAAATGTTGAGAAAGAAATCGGAAGAGTAATGAGGGAAATAGAAAAGGTTAGGAGAGATATCAATACTTCTAGGAATAAACTCTCAAACTCTAACTTCCTCGATCGTGCTCCGGAGGAGGTGGTTGAGAAAGAGAGGGAAAAATTTGAGGAACTATCAATCAAAAGGCAAAAAATGGAAGAAGTGCTCAAAAAATTGAGCGAAATAGGATAGAAGCCGTTTTTTCTGATATATTGGTTTAATTAGGAAATTCACTGTAGCGTACCGAATGGCTACCGACGAGCCATTAAAGTAGTCGCTTTGCTTATCTTAATGTTCCTTTCCAGCTTCTTTGTCTTGATACAAAGAAGCAAAAATCAAGGCTGTCCAAAAATTTAGCTAAAAATCATACGCTCCGACTAAAAAATTTAATCCAACCTCACCCCACAAATTTTTCTTAACGTCTTCGTTTCTGATTTTCTTAACGCAATTTTTGGAAGGCCAATTGAATGCTTTTCATTTCGAAAAGGTTTAATGATAAGAACAATAATAAAATTGTAAAAAAGCTTGTGAACGATATAGATAACACCTGCGATTGCGAAGGCCTGAAAGGTCTGAAGTAATCTCTCTTTTTTTTAGCACCACAAGTCTATGCCCTTGATGTAGCATAGGAGCGATGTCCCTTTCTATTGAAAGTGTTATTCGTAAACGTGTGCGCTGAAGGGGTCTCTCCAAATATTTTAGCTAGAATCACTATCCGAAGTTGGTTATCTGTCAAAAAGATGGAACTGTTTTAAGGGTTTTTTAAATTCTGTTATTGGTACACGGTAGTTCCCAGTGAAGCAGGCATTACAGAAGCTGTCGTTGTTGTCGAGTGATTTATAGCTGGCTACTGCCTTCATAACGCCATCAAGGCTTAGATATCCGAGAGTGTCGGACGTGATATATTTATTTATCTCTTCAACATCAAGAGAGTTTGCAATCAGCTCCTCTTTCGTAGGAGTGTCTATACCGTAGTAGCAGGAGAATTTCATAGGGGGTGAACTAATCCTCATATGAATCTCTTTAGCGCCGGCACCACGAATCATCTTTACTATTTTTCTGCTTGTAGTACCTCGGACAATTGAGTCATCCACTATCACAACCCTTTTGCCACGAAGTACATCCTTGATTGCGTTTAGCTTTAGCTTGACCCCGAAATTTCTTATTGATTTTTGTGGTTCTATAAATGTTCTACCCACATAATGGTTTCTTAATAGTCCGAGTTCGAGAGGAAGTCCCGATTCTTCAGCATAGCCTATCGCCGCAGGAACACCGGAGTCGGGAACAGCAGTTACAATATCTGCGTCGGATGGTTGTTCTCTCGCTAATTGTTTTCCCAGCTCTTTTCTCACCTGATATACGTTCCTATCAAAGATCTGGCTATCGGGTCTCGCAAAGTATATGAATTCGAAAACGCAGTAAGCGTGCCTTGACTTTTTGAAGGGTTTAAATGATTCTTGTCCTTTTCGGCTTATTAGCAAGATCTCACCGGGCTCAATCTCCCTGCAGAACTCGGCTTCTATCAAGTCGAAGGCGCATGTCTCAGACGCTATAACAGGGGCATCTAATAGCTTTCCTAAGACAAGCGGTCGAAAACCATACGGATCCCGAGCAGCAACCAGATACTCTGGTGTGAGAAACACGAGAGAATAAGCTCCCTTACATCTCATCAATGACTCGGTAATCCTCGTTACTAAATTCTCCTCTTTGGATCTGGCAATCAGATGTACAATAACCTCCGTATCAGTTGTAGATTGAAAGATAGCGCCATCCTTTTCTAGCTCTTCTCTTATGGTTCTTGCATTCGTAAGGTTGCCATTATGTGCAATAGCGAGCTGTCCCTTGGAGTAGGTGATGACTATGGGCTGTGAATTCTTACTATGACTTGATCCCGTGGTAGAGTATCTCACGTGACCTATTGCATTTCTTCCTGGAAGCCTGTCAATCACTTGTTCGGTAAAGACTTCGGATACAAGACCCATTTCCCTGTGTGAGTAAAGGTTTTGGCCGTCTGAAGTCGTTATACCGGCGCTTTCCTGACCACGGTGTTGTAGGGCGTGGAGACCAAGATAAGTGAGGTTTGCTGCCTCAGGATGCCCAAATATTCCAAATACACCACACTCTTCTTTGAGCTCATGCATAGGTTTTGAATAAATCCTCGAATCCGTTATTCCAGACTCTGTGGGCATCCAATATATTAATGTCTACAAGCCCATCAATTAACAAACTATCTCCTTTGACCTCTCCTATTATCTCCATCGGAACGCTATAAGTTTGACATATTTTCTCCAAATGAGGGAAATCCTTTCTATCCAGGGACATCAATGCCCTTGATTGGGATTCTGAAAAAAGTATTGCGTCCTCTCTCATATGGTGGTTGTTATTTATTTTAATCTTTGCTCCAATAGGTCCAAATGGGGTAAAGCTAGATTCAGCAAGAGCGATTGCCAAGCCCCCCTCCGAAAGATCGTGTAAAGACTTTATTATACCGGTTTTAGATGCTTCAAGTAAAGCTTTTATAAGACTGGATTCTGTTTCTAAATCCATTTCAGGTGGACTTCCACAGACAAGCCCATGGATTTGTCTCAGGTATTCACTGCCCCCAAATTCTTCTCTAGTTTCCCCGAGGATTACAATGACATCCCCCTCATTCTTAAACCACTGTGTAAGGTGGTTATCCAAATCTTCAATCAGCCCTACCATTGCGACGCATGGAGTTGGATAAATTGCCTTACCCCCAGTTTCGTTGTAAAAGCTTACATTCCCGCTCACAACAGGGGTGCCCAGGAAATTTGCGGCTTCCGCTAGCCCCTCAATTGATTTAATGAATTGCCACATAATTCCAGGATTTTCCGGACTTCCAAAGTTAAGACAATCTGTGATAGCCAAAGGTTTTGCCCCTGAACAGGCAAGATTCCTTGCGCTTTCTGCGACTGCGATCATCGCCCCAACGTAAGGGTCAAGATAACAGTACCTTGAGTTGCAGTTAGCGGTGAGTGCTATGGCCTTCTTTGTTCCTTTGATCCTTATTAGCGCCGAATCGGAGCCAGGGGGAGTAATGGTATCTGTTCTTACCATGTGGTCGTATTGTTCAAAAATCCATTTCTTATTCGAAAGTGTAGGTGATGAAAGAAGCTTTAGTAGAACCGACCCCAAATCTTTTGGTATTGGAATTGATGATAGGTTTAATCTCCTCGAGTGTTTTAAATAAGCCGGCTTTTTAAAAGGCCTTGAATATATTGGCGCTTCATTTGTGATTAAGCTGATCGGAATGTCTGCAACAATACCTCCATTTCCAACTATCTCCAGCCTGTTATTACCTGTAACTTCTCCAATCACACCGAAATCAAGACCCCACTTCTCGAATATAGCTTCGGCAATATTTTCTTTCCCTTTTTGTGTAACAATCAGCATTCTCTCTTGAGATTCTGATAGCATGACTTCATAAGGAGTCATCTTTTCTTCTCTTTTTGGTATTTTTTCAATGAATATCTTAATCCCTGTGCCCGCGCGGCTTGCCATTTCAGTTGAGGAGGATGTTAGCCCTGCAGCTCCCATATCCTGTATGCCTATCACAATACCAGTTTTAAAGAGTTCAAGACAGGCTTCTAACAGTAGCTTTTCTGTAAAAGGGTCGCCCACCTGTACCGTAGGCCTCTTTTCCTCTGCCTCTTTAGAAAATGTTTCTGAAGCCATGACAGCTCCATGAATACCGTCTCTACCGGTCTTTGAACCGATATATATAACTGGGTTTCCAACTCCCTTTGCAAGGCCCTTGAATATTTTATCCTTTTTTGTGATTCCAATTGCAAAGACATTTACAATGGGGTTTCCGTTATAGCACTCGTCGAAATAAACCTCTCCGCCCACAGTTGGAATACCGATGCAATTACCATAACCGGCTATGCCGGAGACAACACCCTCTAATAAATATTTCGTCTTTTGAAGATTTGGATCACCGAATCTGAGTGAATCAAGCAGGGCGATTGGTCTCGCACCCATAGTAAAAATGTCCCTCAGAATGCCCCCGACCCCCGTGGCCGCACCCTGATAGGGTTCTATATACGAAGGATGGTTATGGCTCTCCATCTTAAAAACAACACAAAGATCATCGCCGATGTCAACAATGCCCGCATTTTCACCAGGCCCCTGAATTATCCTTTTCCCTTCGGTTGGCAGTTTCCTTAGATGCACCTTAGAGCTTTTATATGAACAGTGCTCAGACCACATCGCGGCCAATATGCCAATTTCAGTCATATTGGGTTCCCTTCCAAGCTCGGATATAATCTTATTATATTCGTTCCTATTCAGTCCGTGGTCGAGGGCAAGTCTTAGATTATTCAGTTCGGACATATTTGGAGATAATTATACCTGTTAAAAAAATTGAATTCGTTCTTTAAGTTAAATAGGGAAATTTCCTATTGAATTGTGTTTTAAAATATTCTATAATGTCGAATCGTCATGTTCATTTTGCGTTAAAGTTCAAAGTATAATGTTTATTG
>DASWID010000082.1 GCA_036397855.1 Thermodesulfobacteriota bacterium
GTGAAGGTAGAGGAGAACCTAAAGTCAGAGCTTTCGTCTTTAGCTAAAACATTAGAGGCCAAGGGAATTGGCTTCGAGGGAATGGTTTCAAAAGGAATCCCCGGTGTCGAGATACTGGAATGCGCTCGAAGAGAGAATGCCAATCTCATTGTTTTGGGAAAGAGCGGGCTCGGTCTCCTAGATAGGTTACTAGTTGGAAGCACTACTCTCAGAGTATTAAGGGAGTCTGAAATACCTGTTCTAGCAGTTAAGAAGACGGAAGGAGAAGGTGATATTAAAATAGGCAAGATTCTTGTTCCGATGGAAATTTCGGATATGGTTAACTCGGCTCTAATCTTTGCAATAGAATTGGCAAGGAAAATCAAAGCAAAAATAACCGTGCTGTATGTGTTTAGGCTTGACGTTTATACCTATGAAGTACCAGCAAGTACATTAGTCCTTGACGATCTGATAAAATTTTCATCGGAAGAGCTTGCGAGAAGGGTTGAAGAAGTAACACAGATGCGAAGTGAGTCAAAAGGTGATACGGGGTTGGAGATTAATACAAGAGTCATTCAAGCAATTAATCCCGCAATAGCAATTTCAGATTATGCGAGTAGTAATGGAATAGACTTAATTGTCATTAACACACATGGAAGGAAGGGGATCAGAAGGTTAATCTTAGGTAGTGTAACAGAGAAGGTTATACAGGAATCTCCATGTGCTGTCCTGGCACTCAAGCCTTGAATAATACTAGTGGGTTAAATCCTTAGTTAAGAATTAATGAAAGAAGGCAGGGTATTACGGAATTTCGTTTTTTGATATCTAAATTTTCTAAAGAGAAAATATCAATTTATCTTAAGAACCTTTGCCCCCCTGATTTTGCCATCTTTTAATTCGGAAAGTGCATCGTTTGCTTCTTCTAAATTGAATTCCTGCACCTCAGGTATCAGAGGAATTTCCGCGGCCAATTCCAAGAATTCACTGACATCCCTTCGCGTAACGTTAGCGACACTCTTTATCTCCTTTTCATTCCAAAGGTGAACTGAGTAGTCTAATTTTAAAAGATAGTCTTTATCAACATCTTCTTTACGGATCGCATTGATTACCAATCTCCCTCCCTTTTCCAGGTTCTTTAGGGCTTCAACAATTGGTTTCCAAACGGGAGTGGTATCAATAATATAATCTAGTCTTTCGGGTGAATTCTCTTCAGTGTCACCGGCCCATACCGCGCCTAGTTCTTTGGCAAATTGCCTTTCTTTTTCATTTCTTGCAAATACAAAGACTTTAGTATTTGGATGCATGTGCCTTGCGACTTTAAGTACGATATGACCTGAAGCTCCAAAGCCTGTAAGTCCGAGGTTTTTTCCATCCTCTATACCGGTTAATCTGAGCGCTCTATACCCGACTGCACCTGCGCACAAAAGTGGAGCGGCTTGTATTTCTGAAAACACATCTGGGATTTTAACGGCGTAATCCTCTGAGACCGTCATATACTCTGCATAGCCACCATTTGCATCCCTGCCGGTTGCCTTAAATTTATCACAAAGGTTTTCGTTTCCCTGTAGGCAAAACTTGCATACTCCGCAAGCCCAGAATATCCATGCGATTCCAACCCTGTCTCCGGGTTTGAGCTTAGTTACATTGCTCCCGGTCTTTTCCACAGTTCCTACGACTTGGTGGCCGAGAACTATAGGAAGTTTGTGTGGAGGTGTCCTTCCCTCTATTTCATCTAATTCTGTATGACAGACCCCGCAGGCTAAGTTTCTAACCAGAATCTCCTTCTCACCAGGGGTAGGTTTGGGGAGATTTATCAGCTTGAGTGGTTTTTTATTATCCTCGAGTCTGTCTATCTTATTTAAAACCATTGCTTTCATCTTGTTAGGGCCAGCCTTTGTTTTTCAAAGTGTGATAATTGTTAATAATACAGGTTATCTATTTCTACCTTCATTAAATACTGAAGGGTTTTACTAGCCTATTCAAATTTTAATTCAAGATATATTCAGTAAAATCTTATTAATTTTGGATAAGTGGAGCTCAGTATCTTTTGAAGGGAATTAGAGGCAAACTGTTACTCTCTGCGATATTAATTATCCTGATCAATGCATTTGGCACCATCGGGTATATGGTCATGGAAGGATGGAATTTCCGAGATTCATTATTTATGACGGTAATAACACTTACCACTGTTGGGTATGCAGAAGTGCATGAACTCTCCCCTACTGGAGAATATTTCACAATTGTTCTCTTAATTGGCGGAGTTGGTATAATTCTTTATGTTCTTGCTACTGAGGCAAGAGTGATTTTTGAAGGGGAATTGCAAGATGTTTTTGGGAGGAGAAGGTTGGAAAAGAAGATTAAGGGATTAAAAGATCATTACATAATTTGTGGCTACGGAAGAATGGGTCGTATTGTCGCCAGAGAGTTAAAAGCGAAAGGAGTGGAAGCTGTTGTTATAGAAAAAGAACCTGTTTCACGAGTGGATAATGGGGACATTCTTTTATTTGAAGGGGATGCTACAAATGAAGAGGTTTTAAAAAATGTAGGAATAGATAAAGCGAAGGGATTGGTATCAGTACTTCCAACAGATGCAGAAAATCTTTATGTAGTGTTAAGTGGACGCGGGCTCAATCCGAAACTTTTTGTTCTGGCAAGAGCAAGTGATGAGGGGGCAGAGCAGAAGATGTTACGTGCAGGTGCTACAAGGGTGGTTTCACCCTATCTCACCGGCGGTCTAAAGATAGCCCATACTATATTGAAACCTGCAGTTATGGGCTTTATTGAATTTGCAACAAGGGCAGGGAATATTGAAATTCAGATGGAAGAGGTTCCTGTTCAAAACGATTCCAAATTAGTAGGTATCACACTGGACGAAAGTGGAATCGGAAGAGATTTAGGAGTAATAGTTGTTGCCATTAAAAACAAAGAGAGAGTTATGCAGTTTAATCCAACTTCAAAAACGATTATGCAAGAAGGTGACACTCTAACAGCCCTTGGAGAAGTGTCCAAATTGAGTGAACTGGAAGAGATGGCGGGGACATAATTGCTTGGACTAACATTTATTATCTTTACGTACGTAACAATGACTATATAATAGCTCCTTTCTACGATTAGAGTGGCATAAATCCTGGAAGATAACTGCAATTAAAGACGTCACTAAGAACGGTGGGAAGGAATTAATATCTTCCTCTATTTGTGGGGGAGAAAAATATTTCCCTTCCCCCTTTGAGGGGGAAGAATAAAGATGGGGGGTCTTACCTTTCCCCGCAGCCTAGTTCACTCTCGATTACTTCCTTCACAATATCAATATGCCTCAACACCTCATTATTCCAAAATCTTATTACCTTAAATCCTTTTTCTTCCAGCCACTTATCCCTTTTTGCATCATAAAACCTCTTTTCATCGTGCTGTCCTCCGTCCACTTCTACAATTAATTTCTTCTCTATACAAACAACATCAACAATGTAGGGCCCTAAGGGATGTTGCCTCCTAAATTTATATCCTCCGATCTGACGAAGACGGAGATGAGCCCACAATTTTCGTTCTGCTTCAGTAGGATTTTTTCTCAAGTCCCTCGCTCCATTAACAAGCATTTGTTAACCCCCATCCTCACCTTCCCCCTTTATGAATGTGAAAGGGGGAAGGGATAATTTTTAGATTTCCTGCACTTTTTAGGCGGATTAAGGTACTTATAATGAATTATACGACCACTCTTAGTCTCGCTGGTTGCCAAGGAGAATTATCAATCTTTTACTACAATTTAGGATTTGGGTCTGCACCTTCCACTCTTCTTCAAGCTTGTCCTGAGCAAAGCTAAGGGCTCAGAACGAAAGGTTTGATCTGTGGCGTATTAAAAATCTTTCAAATATATTTCTTCGCAACTCACAAAATCCTCCTTAGGTACTACGCCCAAGGCCTTGCAGTTATGATATATTAGAGGTAAAAGGAATTTTCTATCTATATGAAAAAACAAACTAGAATAGACCGAGCCAAGCTCATTCAATTTCTTTTGAATCCTCTCTCATATCCGCATAAAACAAGAAATGTGAAACACATCCAGACTCATATCTCAGATGTTTTTATAGCGCCACCATTCGTATATAAAGTAAAGAAGCCTGTAGATTTTGGGTTCTTGGATTTCACAAGCCTTAAAAAAAGGAAGTTATTCTGCCAAAAGGAGGTGGACCTAAATAGAAGGCTTTGCAATATATATATTGGAGTTGAAGAAATCTCGATGTCCGATGGAAATTACAAGTTTGGAAAGGGTGATAAGACAATAGAATATGCGGTAAAAATGAAGAGACTACCTGAGAAGTATTTTCTTAAGAATCTTATACATACAGGAAATGTGGGTCTGGACGATCTCAGAAGAATCATAGAAAAACTTGTTGAATTCTATGAATCTCAAAACCACGGAGTCGCTATCAATGATTTTGGAAGGCCTGTAAATATCAAGTCTTTTATATACGGGAATATTTCACTCGTAAAAAGTTTCATTGGAAATACCATTTCCTCTGCAACTCACGAAGCGATTAAATTCTATAATGATATGTTTTTTGAAAGGTATTCCTCGCTATTTCAGGAGCGAATTGAAAAGGGTTTCATTAAGGATTGTCATGGTGACCTCCACCTAAACAACATAAACATCACCCCGAAGTATGTCTGCATTCATGATTGTATTGAATTCAATGATAGATTCAGATTCATCGATATCGCTTCTGATATAGCTTTTTTAGCCATGGATTTGGACTTTAATGGTAGGAGGGACTTTGCGGATTTCGTTGTTTCGGAAATCTCAAAAAGAATGAGCGATGATACAATCTATGAGGTCATAGACTTTTATAAATGTTATAGGGCCTTTGTAAGGGGTAAGGTTGAGAGCTTGAAAAGTGAGGAAGCGAATGTTCCAAAAAGAGAAGCAACGTCATCACACAAAAGAGCTACAGATTATTTTGGACTTTCACTACAATATGCGCTTTTCGGTTCACGGCCGGCATTGATTGTTATTTTTGGAATGATAGGAACTGGGAAGAGCACGCTTGCGGAGCTAATTTCAAGAGAATTAAATTGCGATGTAATCTCATCTGATAGAGTTAGGAAGGAAATACTAGGGATTTCTCCTGCCGAGAGAAAGTACGAAGCTTTTGATAGAGGCATTTATTCAAGGGAAATTACAGATAGGGTTTATAAGGAGATTATTTCTAGAGCAAAACAATCGATTGAGAAAGGTAAGTCGGCCATTTTGGACGCAAGTTTTTCGAAAAGATTATACCGTCAATTAGTGATTAAGGCGGCTAAGTCTTTTGGGATTCCATTATTCTTTATTCAGACAAAGACCAGTGATAAAACTGTTAGGGAAAGGCTTCTCAAAAGAGAAAATATTGGAAAATCTATTTCCGATGCGCGTTTAGACATATTTGAAAATTTTAAACAGGGGTTTGAAAAGCCTGGTGAGCTTCCAAGAGACAGGCATTTAGTTGTAAGCGCTGACAAGACACCAGTTCTGGTGTTAAGTGAGACTTTAATGGGATTGATACGAAAGCGGCTAATTAAATAGTTCTCATGGGCGAAAAATTCCAATCTCGAATTGTTGCTTCCTCCCACAGTGCTGCCGCGGAAATGGGTGACCCCGATCCCATCTGTTTTGGATTCTCAGCAATCTAGTAGACTGTTTTTCTGATTTTATTTTTGATAGTGCTTAGAATTAAGATTTTTTCTATGACTGCATGCTAAAAAGGCAAGCACTTCTGTCCGAAGCTGAGTTTACAGAGTGGCGTTATTGAGTAGAAAATTTAATTTTCTTGCTTCTATTGAAAGAGGTCTTAATTCCTTGTTGTTAAGGACCAGTAGAGATAATTAAATGATTTATTACCCCACGATGTCTCTAGCGGAAAAACAAATATATTACTTATAAGACCTAAGCTCCTTAAGATCAATAAGTTCAAGGAGGCACCTTTTTCTTATTTCAAAAATTTAATTATAATAAATAGTAAAGTCGCGAAAGGAGTTTCACTATTTAATTTTCTGATAGAATACATATGAATAAAAGCTACCAGAGAGTTAAATAGTAAAGGAGGACATGACTATGCCGCTTCCAACTGAGCCAATCGGCAGCATACCAAGGGCGCAAGAGTTGTTGGGGGGATTAAAGGCATTCGAGGTAGGAAAGATTTCACGAAACGATTTAGACAAGCTCTATGACAAAGCTGTTCAGGACACGATTCGGCGTTTTGAAGAAACGGGATCTCCTATAATCACAGACGGTGAACAGACAAAACCTAGCTTTCTTACCTATCCAATTCAGGGAGCTACAAACCTGGCTGTGGATGGAGTCATCATTCCGTTTGCCGACGGACATACTAGACAATTGCCCCGGTTAACCTCCGGCCCCTTCAAATATAAAAGATACGCTGTCGAATATCTCGAGAACGCAAAAACATATGCGAATGTCCCGGTCAAACAAGCTGTCATCGCTGCATCGGCTTTGAGCCTCCTGTACCCACGGGAAGGAATTACGAATTACTCAAGAGAAGAATTTCTTGAGGATTTGGTAAATGAGACCGAATCCGACATACGCCGCTGCCTGGAAAAGGGGGCATATAACGTACAAATCGATTTTACAGAAGGCAGGCTATCCGTCAAGCTTGATCCGTCAAAAAGGCTTTTGAAGGAATTCATCAGCCTCAATAACCTCGTAATTGATCGCTTCACAGCAGAACAGAGAATTAAAATTGGAGTTCATACCTGTCCCGGTGGCGATCTAGATTCAACCCATAGCGCCGAAGTCGATTATGCAGAACTTTTGCCTAGCCTTTTTCAACTCAGTGCTGGAAACTTCTACATTCAATTGGCAAGCGAAAAAGATAGACGGAGGGTTCTGCGTATCATAAAGCAGCACTCGAAGACCAGTCAGAAGATTTTTGTTGGGGTTATAGATCCAATTAATCCTAAATTGGAAACACCGGAAGAAGTTAGAGACAGGGTGATAGAAGCGGCTGAATTCATTGAACCTGATCGGTTGGGAACTACCGACGACTGTGGTTTCTCCCCCTTCGGGGATGATACCTCTACAGCTAGGGAAACTGCATTCGAAAAAATAAGGGCCCGAGTTATTGGCACGAAGTTAGCCTCCAAAGAACTTGGATTATAGACCCTTACATACAGCATCATTGCCTGTTTAGGTCACGGTACTCTTCGACCTTTCGTCATTTATCTATGTATAGGTTAGGCTTTAGGTCCTCAGCTTATTTTTGAACACCCCATAGTACCGGTGTCGAGGTATACGTATGAATTAAATGATAGAAATATCGAAACAAAGGGATGGAAGTGCTTACAACACACAACAAAGACAGGGGGACATAGAAAATCCACGCAGAATATTTGTGGGAAGCATGTGTAGAAAGATACTTTACAAAAACTTGATATTTTAGTTGAGTAGGAAAGAGTGCTAATTTATTATCAAAGGGGTCAAATTTCAATAAGAGAAGCCTGACCCCGATTCTGATGTCAAAAATTGGCAAATAAATTGTGAGGATATTTAGATAGAACACTTAAACCAGGAGAAGAGATAGATGGTCGCAAAAGATATCATGAAAACGAATGTAGTTACGGTTCCACCCTCTACACTTGTAACAGAGGCAGCTACGATTATGAGGGAAGAGAACATAGGGTCTCTCGTTGTCGTTGGTGTTGATAAAAAACTACTTGGAATTATTACTGACAGGGATATCGTTGTGTCAGTGGTGGCTAATAGTGAAAGTCCACTTGAGGTTTTAGTTGGAGATGTTATGACCAGTGAATTGATTACTGTTCAGGAAAATGAGAGTATATTTGAGGTACTCAGGGTGCTTGGAAAGAATTCTATAAGGAGAGTCCCAGTCATGAGGGGAGGAAGGTTGGTTGGAATAGTTTCGGTAGATGATCTTATAGTTTTGGTAGTTACCGAGCTTTCAAATCTTGCCTCGGCTCTGAGTAGTACATCGAAAGTTCTTTAGAGAACGGTAGGGCACCGAAGTTAATTGAATTTCTAACATTCGATGTATTAAAGCAATTTTAGCCCGGTCACATCCCCAAGCCGGAAGTTATTAGCAGCATCAAGAGCAAGCCTATCATCACACCCCAGGCAGTCTCCTTCCTTGAGCACCCAGCAAGGCTGTCGGGTATCAGTTCCGATGCGACGAGGTAAATCATCGCACCACCTGCAAATCCCAATCCCGCGGGCAGCAACGGCGTGAAAACCGACACAAGCAGATAAGAGGGCACCGCGAGTAACGGCTGAGGCACGCTGGTCAAAATCGCATATCCGGCACAAGTCCAAAGCGATACACCCTTTGCACGCAGGGGGAGTGTAATAGCAATACCTTCAGGGATGTTATGGACAGCAATCGCTAATGCAAATAGGATTCCGAATCTTAAATCACCTGTGGCATAACCGACGCCTATCGCAACTCCTTCGGGGATGCTGTGAATGAACATTGTTGTAATGATCAGCACCCCTTGGCGTGAATCTGTTGCACTCAGGTTTCCAATTTGCCAGTTGTTATTCTCAAATCTCCTGGCGACCCATGTAAAGAATCCAGCGCCCAACAACATGCCGAATACGACATCCAACACGCTGCCACGAATTAACGCTTGGTCTGCAAGGGCGAACACAGAAGCCGAAATCATCATTCCTCCAGCGATTGCTGAAGAAATGCCTTGCCATCTAATTGTGATCTTGCGAACAAAGGCAAATGGTAATGCGCCTAGACCTGTTGCCAGATCGGTGAGCAGTGCAGCTAAGAAAACTTGAATGAGAGTGTTATTCCACATCGTTCTTCTTCTTTTTATATCTGATAAGATATTTTCTAAACTCCTCTGCAAAAAATATAATGGGTATAAAACAACAGAGAACAATCCAATCAACGAGTGACAACGAAAATGTATTAAATATTTTTTGCATTGGTTCAAAGTAGACTATCATCATGATCAGAAATATCTCCGTTAATATACCAAATAGTATCAATCTGTTTGTAGAAAAGCCAATCTTAAAAACTGACTCCCTTTCTGTTCGGCAAGCAAAGACATTTCCTATTTGTGTAGCCACTATTCCCGCGAGGCACATTGTAGTGGCCTTTAGATAAATTGGGCCAGACGAGGCAAGATCCATTCCGGGACGCCATCCCGAAGAGTAATAGACGAAGAAATAACCAGCCATACAAGCCATGGCTTCAATCATTCCCAGAAAGCCATAGGCGCGAAATAATAGGGGTATGTCTAAAAGTCGCTTCTTTAAAGACCTGGGGGGTTGACTCATCACACCGGGCTCAGATGTTTCGGCTCCCAGCCCTAATGCTGGAACCAGATCGGTGCCTAGATCGACCGCCAATATCTGCATTATTGTAAGGGGTAGCGGAATCTTAAAGAGGACAAAGAGAATAAAGGGAACTATCTCCGGAACGTTGGACGCAAAAATATAGGTAACAAATTTCTTTATGTTCGAATAAATTGCCCTTCCCTCCTCAATACCCGCCACTATACTCGCGAAGTTGTCATCGGTGATAATCATGGTAGCAGCCTCTCTTGCGACGTCCGTTCCTCGAAGGCCCATTGCGACTCCGACATCTGCTCTCTTAAGAGCAGGTGCATCGTTGACTCCATCCCCTGTAACCGCGACGACTTCTCCCATATTCTTGAGAGCATCCACGATCCTCATCTTGTGCTCCGGAGAGACCCTGGCAAATATAACCTCTCTTCCCTTTAAGAGTTCTGTAAGTTCGATATCAGTCATCTCGGAAATCTCGTAGCCGGTGATAACCCTCGCGTTATCATCCCTGGAAAGACCAATTCTTTTAGCGATTGAGAGGGCTGTGAGCCCGTAGTCGCCTGTTATCATAATGACTTTTATACCGGCACTATGGCAGAGGCTAACTGCCCCCTGTACCTCTGGGCGGGGCGGGTCCATCATCCCTACAAGTCCGAGAAAGGTAAGCTCTGTTTCAACCTCTTCCAAGGTGTAGGTTTCCTTTTTCTCTACTTGTTTATAAGCCAGTCCTAAAACCCTGAGCCCATCACCGGCAAAATGATCGAGATTTTTCATAATGCTGCTTTTTACTTCGTCCGTTAGTTCTTGCCTGCTGCCGTCTATAAAAACCGAGTCACACAGGGAAAGCACCTCTCGGGGCGCGCCCTTTACATTGGCAATTATTTTATTTTCATCATATTCATTAATCGTGGACATCCGCTTTCTTACCGAGTCAAAAGATAGTTGAAATATCCTAGGGTTCCTACTTTTGATTTCGCTGTAATCAAAGCCAGCCTTCTGAGCAAACGCAAGTAATGCGCCCTCGGTGGGATCTCCTGAAACATTCCAATAGGGCTTCTCAGGCGAGGGTGCCTTAAGATCTGCGTTGTTGCAGAGACTGCAGATTTTAAATATCAATTCAAATCCCGTTGAGTTCAGGTCTCCCTCGGAAAGCTGTGAAGTATTGTGGAGAATTTCGCCCCGTGGATCATATCCAGCTCCAGTGATCTCGAATACCTTGTTATCGAACCAGAGTCTGACTACACTCACCTGGTTTGTGGTAAGCGTTCCGGTCTTGTCAGTACATATCACCGTTGTGCAACCAAGGGTTTCTACGGAAGAGAGACGTTTTATCACTACATTACGCCTAGCCATTCTTTGAACGGCCATGGCGAGAGCCAAGCTTACGGTTGGTAGAAGGCCTTCGGGTACGTTTGCGACGATTATACCGATGGCAAAGATAAAACTCTGAATCGTCGTAAGGTTCGCGACATAATTTCCCAGTATGAAAAAAGCGATTCCCATACATACTGCTATAACGGTTATTACTTTGGTTACGTTTATCAATTCCTTTTGGAGTGGACTTAGCTCTTCTTTTATTACCTGGGTAAGCCTGGCGATTTTCCCAATTTCAGAATGCATCCCTGTAGCGATGACGATAGCCTCGCCGGATCCTGCCAGTACACTTGTCCCTCCGAAGACTAAATTTGGCAATTCACTCCAGATGAAATTCTTACCGTCCGCCAAAGGCTCAGAAATCTTATAAATCGGTCGAGATTCACCTGTTAATGCGGAGTTATCAACGCGCATGTCGAAGGTTTCAAAAAGCCTTCCATCCGCCGGTACTCTGTCTCCCTCCCCGAGGAGAATTACGTCCCCAGGAACTATCTCTGAGCTCAGTATTTTTTTTTCTTTACCATCTCTGAAAACTCGACTGTAGGAGGGTATAAGCTGTCTCAGGGCTTCAACTGCCTTTTCAGCTTTATACTCCTGCCAGAATGAGAAGATGGCATTGATAATGATTACAGCTATGATCGCAAACCCCAATTCTGGGATATTAGCAATAAACGCCAGTACACCGGCTACCCATAAAAGTACTGCAAAAAGGTTGGTGAGATTCCCCGAAAAGCGAAGGAGTAAGGGCTTACCGCGAATCTTTTCGAGTATATTCGGCCCGTACAAATCTAGTCTCCTGTTTGCCTCTTGTTCAGATAGTCCACCTTCGGTCGTTTCTAGTTCCACTAAAACCTCTTCTTCAGACAGATTGATGTACGTGTCCCATCCCATTCTCTCTGCGGTCAAGATTTCTGCGATTATCCCCTTCTTGGTATCGACACGGAGAAAAGCTTCACAGAGTTTTTGGTTTTGAAACAATCCCTCGGCTTTCGAGAGGATTTGAAGGTGGGTTTCACTTTCTCCAATGGGTGAGAGGAACAGAAAAACTATTTGGACAAGTCTCTGGTCTTCAGCTTCAAATTCGACTCCGGGCATGAATGTCGCGAAACAGGCGACCACTTCATCGATACCATCAATTAGTGCATGTGGGATTGCTACTCTATCGAGGTATGTATAATGGGTGTTATTCCCTTCATTTATGAGGGCGTCGAATAGTTGGTCGGGGTTTTTGATTTTTTTTGCCCTGTGAAGAATGCTTACCAATTCTTGGATTGCTTCTTCTCTTCTTTTAACCTTGAGATTGAGGCCGATCGAATTCTCATCTAATAGACTGGATATTTTCATCTGTTAATTCTTTTCCCGCATCCTTCTCTGAAGAAAAGAAAGGCTTTTGAGAATCGAAATGTGCCAGCAAAACTAACACGCAATGTATGATATTTTACTCTGCAATAGATGTGCCAGGGCCCTTAGACAAAAGTAAGTTTATATTCCTAAGTATGAAAAATTGCACCTCCGGGCGGTCATGGCCACGCTGCTTAGTGCCACTTCACAAAATCTGCTATAGACCCGCACCCCAGCGATATTGCCAGACAATTCCAACCGAGTCGAAGTCGCCACCGGTTCTTGTGGTTGCGCCGGTATTAGCATATACCTTAATCGAGTTATGTCGATTCACGGGTAGGGCAAGGGTGAGGCCAACGCGCGAGTTCTCCTGGAGATCATCTCCCTCGACCCCATCGATGGTAGTTTGCCCACCGCGGTAATAGGTGCTGTCTAGAGCGACCCAGACGCCGGATTTGAATCCATAAACGAGGTGTCCTTGCAGGCTATAGAGGGGCTCTTGCTTCTTTTCCTTGCCGCCCAAAAAGTTGTCGTTCTGGGTGTAGAATGTGACGCCGGCTGCCAGTTCCAAAATTAGTGGTCCCAGAGCCTTAGAGACGCCAGCCTCTGGTTTGATGAACCAGCGGTTCGTACCGATGTTCAGGAGTTTGTCGGCGTCGTATTGGCCGAGGGGCACACCCACCTGCATACTTGCTCCGATGATAATGTCCTGTTTGTAACTGGCGAACTCCTTTAAAGTGAGCGCCGGGGCGCCGTAGAGGTTGACCGAGAGCCGGAACCGCGGATCGATTAGCCCGCACACATTGCGCTCCATGAACTCCCCCGCAAACTCGGCGGAACCAGATGCACAGACATACGACAATAGAGCATCGATCTTACCGGACATGCCACCAAGATTTACCGACCTGGCGAAGCCGAGAACAGGACCATGGACCTTGACGGAGCCGTTTTCCAACGGCACCGAGGGGTCTGTAAGGACGGTGCCTTGCGCGTAGCCATAGCCCACCAGGATGAAATTCATCCCTACTGGTGTGTTTGTGTAGAGTCTAGGCTCGAGTTCCTGTGCTTGAATGCCCGTGGCTGAAAACACGGCCAAGACGAACACTGCACGGGTCCACATTAGACAATGTTCAGCCCGCCACGATAGTTCTGCAGGCGTCATTCTTAAAAGAGTAATGCATACGCCTACCAAGGACAGAGAAGTTTTTCCATTCGTTCCGGGCGAGAAGTGCCCATTCATAGTTGGTAGCTTCCCTCGAAGTGCCAATGAAATCGTTCAAACTGAATCAATGATCCGTTCTCATCAATTAAAAAAAGTCTACAATTTCAGATAAGTTAGAAAAGAAGGGCGGCAAACGGCCAAAACAAAGTCATGCGAAAAATATGCAGTAAGTTGCTTTTAATTCGGATTGTCAATTTTTGATAATTTGCTCTTTCTCAGTTTCTACATACCCTGGAGGATACTTAGCCCAT